>JAUVDN010000079.1 GCA_030595325.1 Gammaproteobacteria bacterium
ACTTTAGCCGCTAGATCTACTCTGTCACTGCGTCTACTGTAAAAGTCATCCAGTGACAGATTAGCCACCTTGTACTTGCTCTGCGATTCAAGAATATGCTTGAGGAACGTCGTCATTGTCGACTTTCCCGTTCCCTGAGCACCGTTGATACTAACCAGCAAAGGCCGGTCTTCTTTTCTGTCGGCAATAATCTGAGACAAAGGCAGATAAATATTACTGACAATCTCGCTAAAATCATCAGGTAGCTGCATCTCATTGATTAACGCAGCGCAGAGACCCTTAACTCGGGACTCATCTGCATGGGATGAAAACTCATTCATGACTGGTTTCCATGATTTATTTTTATCAAGCGGATAAATCATCCAGACTATCCTGTGCGATCTCTCTGACTTCCTCACTTTCATCTAAAAGTAATTTTTCTATCTCAATAACAAATGAGGCATTTTTCGTTAGAGACAGGTAGTGACAGGCATCACCCCTGATGCGGGCATCCTGATTAGACATATAATCTATTAAACGCGGCGTGACTGCTTTAAAAGCTTCTGACTCGGCCATGTCTTCGATAATCACGCCGACACCTAATCGCACATTAATCTTAGCCTCAGGATCAGCCATCAGATTGATAACATTCTCCAGTGCCGGCGGGTGCCTCTGTATCAGCTTAGTAGCAGCACCTATATTGCCTTCGAGCAACATTTCCTCCAGATATTCACTCATGCCTTCAAAGCTGGAAGCACGCTCTAACCACAACAAAATTTCCTGCTTTGTTCGCGAGCCCAACAGCTCAAACGGTCCAATTTGTAACCAGGGCACGCTACGCACACCTAACTGAGCAGCCAGCTCCTGATTATCTTCGATGTTTACGATTCGCAGATCTGACAGATGCCCTGCTTTCATAATTTCCGTCAATACCTGCATCATCGGGCCACAATACGTGCATTGTTGCCCCATCAACATTAAAACCGTGGTTAAGCTGAGGTTTTTCTGGTCTTTTGTCATATAATTAAATTATAAAGTTTGTAAGATAATAACTTGTAAAAAAATAGCTTATAAAACTGCCATCTGTAAAAATCACAGGATAATAATGCACAAAAATATCACACCGCTCGCCACACTACTATTGCTTGCTACAACGTTAATACTATCAGCATCAATTACTAATGCCGCAGCACAGCTGGAAGATGATACTGACCTGCAATTTGATGACTCCCAGCTGGAAGAAGAAATCACCTATCCTGATTGGTTCAAACTCTCGCTTGGTGACCTTAACGATGACCTGGCTGAAGCAAAAAAATCGGGAAAGAAAGGCATTATTACTTATTTCGGCCAGAAACGTTGTGCTTATTGTGAGCAGTTTTTCAAAACCAGTCTGGCCAATACCGACATTCAAAATTATTTAACCGAGCACTACGATCTGATAGCTTTTGATATATGGGGCATTGATGACATCGTAGATACCGATGGAAAAATACATACCGAGCGCGAACTTTCAATTAAGTACAAAACAAACTTCACTCCTTCATTGGTATTTTACGACAGTGACGGCACACCGGTATTTCGCTTACGAGGATTTTATCCGCCCTATAAATTTCGCGCAGCATTACAGTTCGTCACCGAGGAGTTTTATAAAAAGGAAACTTTTGCAGAATATTTTGCCCGCGCTAACCCGGGAGAATATTTTCTTTTAGGTGGTTTAACAGAACGTGATTTTTTTCTTGAGCGGCCTTACGACCTGCCTACATTAAAGAACAATGGAAAACCGACTGCGATATTTTTTGAGCAGGGAAACTGCCATACCTGTGATTTATTACACAGTGACCCGCTTTCCAAGGAGCTCAGTATTCAAGAAATTAAAAAGATGAATGTCATCCAGCTTAATATGTGGGCCGACACCACTGTTATCACCCCCCAGGGGAAAAAGACTACAGCGAAAGACTGGGCGGCTTCTCTGAATATATTTTATGCGCCCAGTATCGTATTTTTTGACTCTGACGGTAAAGAAATTATTCGAGTAGATTCAGTCACTCACTTTTACCGTTTATGGGGAGTGCTGGACTATGTTAATCAGCAAGGCTATAAAAAATCCAGGGACTATCAAGACTGGCGCTTAAACCAGCGAGAAACAAGCAAATAATATCAGCGCAGATAGCTTACTAATGCTTAAAACCATACAAGAAAAATTTGACACAATATTATGGGGCGAGGATCTAAAAACACTCAGCCCTTTTAAAGCCTTTATCATTCAGGCGTTAAGGATATTTTACGGCGCTGGTCGAGACATCAAAGGCGGCCTGCCCTCTCTACGCGCAATGAGTCTGGTTTACATCACCTTGATTTCACTGGTGCCATTGCTCGCTGTTAGTTTCTCAGTCTTAAAAGGCTTTGGCGCGCACAATCAACTTAAACCTGCTCTTGTTAGTTTATTAGAACCACTAGGTGAAAAAGGCATAGAACTCAGCGATAAAATAATTTCTTTTGTTGATCAGGTTAATGTTGGCGTACTTGGCGCCATCGGCTTAGTTGTGCTTATTTTCTCCGTTCTAACCTTGGTAAAAAAAATAGAAAGCGCTTTCAACTTCACCTGGCGTATCTCTGATTCACGAAGCATCATACAACGCTTCAGCAACTATCTGAGTGTCATCCTGTTAGGTCCATTATTATTATTTGCAGCAGCAGGTATTACCGCTTCATTTAACTCGTCAACGGTTATTGACAAGATTTCATCGATAGAACCTTTCGGTACTATTATTTTATTCATGGCTGAAATCACGCCATTTATCCTGATTGTGATGTCATTCACCTTCATGTATATATTGATACCGAATACCAAGGTTAAGTTTAAGTCTGCATTATATGGCGCGATCGTTGCATCCATTCTTTGGAAAATAGCTGGCTCGATATTTACAGGATTCATCGTTGATTCAACAAACTACACAGCAATTTATTCAGGTTTTGCCATCCTCATCATATTTATGGTCTGGATATACGCCAATTGGCTTATCGTATTATCAGGCGCATCATTCTCTTATTATCATCAGAACCCTGATCGAATTAGCGATCAATCACAGATAATAAGACTAAGCTGCAGACTTCATGAAAAATTAGCATTAACAGTCATGCAGCTAATTGCCTACAGCTTCCATCATAATGAAGAACTATGGTCGGTTAAATCGCTTGCTAAAAAAACAGATATCTCAGAACAGGCAATACAACTTATCGTGTCAGCCCTACTTAGCAACGAATTGCTCAAGCACACAGGAAAAGACGCTAAGTTTTATCTGCCCGGACAATCACTGGAAAATATTTCTCTCAGCATGATTTTAAACGCGGTGCGTAAGGCAGAAGAAACGCCATTGTTAAGACCTGATAATGTGAAAACGATATCAGCCGTCAATGACTCAATTAAAACTTTAGAAAATGCTATAACCGAATCGACTAAAAATATTTCACTTAAAGATTTGATTTAATAAATATTTTATTTAAAAGCCAGCTTTAAAGTTCTAGTGCTTTCATAACTCTAGAAACGACATGCATTCAGGTGTAAGCATCTCTCGCGCTTTATCCATAATGCGTTTCTCTAACTCAGGCGACATCAAATCCCGATAACCGCCAACCTTTCCTTTCCGAATAAATTTACCCGGCTTAAACACAGGTTTGTTACCGCTTCCCTGGCTAGAAAACTTTTCATCGTGAGCCTTCATCCATTCAAAAGAACCGTACTCGATAACTTTCTCTTTATGCTCAGGCGTTAACTCCCACTCCAGAAAATGGGCTATACGATCGACATTCGCTGGCAGGTCAGTTTTTAAATCCTGATAGCGCAACCATAATACCTTAGGATGCTCTATATAGGGCCACCAGCTCTGCACATTTCTGTACCATGCCGCAAACTCCAGCCATTGATTTACATGCTGCTCAAAAGACTCAGGTGTTGGCATACCCACTTCTGAGCGAGCTTCATTAGTCATGTTCATAATATGATGATAGAAGCTTACACAGCAATCACGAGGATCTCGTGACGTTAAGATAATCTTAGCTATGCCAATACCCGGCGTTTGATCCGCAGTGCAATGCGTCTTAAACAGTCTAGGATCTGGCGACGATTCAAAATCGCTGAGCACTTCCTGCCAGCTTTTTTCTGCACGGGTTATTTCCAGCCAGGGGACAACATTATCAATAGAAGTAAATGTTGTATCTCCGCCACTACGAAGCTGATGCAAAATCTGTTGCATCCATGTAGTGCCGGCTTTAGGCGGTGTTGTTATGAGAACATCGGTGGTACGTGGCTTGAAATTAGCCAACACATAAGGGTCATGCATAGCATGGGATTCACCCCACTTCTTATCTGGCTTGTTGTTGACTTCATCCATCGACTATATCCAATAGTTTAATGAATAAAATTGTACAACAAACTTGCGGTAAGCAGTAAAACTATATAGCCGCTAAGTGACTACGATAATTTATCGTCTGCTACGTGATAGCTTGGATCTTCCAGACGATTAACTTCAACCAGACTGCCTGCTTTATCCAGCAGTTGTTTACACTCTTCAGAAAGATGGCGTAAATGTAATTGTTTGCCTGCTTTTATGTATTGCTCAGCCAATGAGTCTATCGCCTCGATGGCTGAGTGATCAGTTACCCGTGAATTTTGAAATTCGATAATCACATCAGCAGGATCTTCATCCGGTGAAAATAGCTCTCGGAAATTTTTAACTGAACCAAAAAACAATGGGCCATTCAACTCGTATACTTTTGAACCGTTATCGTCGATATAACTTTTCACATTAATATGCTTGGCGTGTTCCCATGCAAAAACCAGTGCAGAAACAATGACACCGACAATGACAGCAATAGCCAGATCAGTCGCCACCGTTACACCAGAGACCAGTACCAGCACAAATGCATCATGACGAGGAATCTTGTTAAAGATGCGAATACTCGACCATTCGAACGTACCCATCACAACGATAAACATAACACCAACCAGTGCAGCCATCGGTATCTGTTCAATCAAACTAGAAGCAAACAAAATGAAAGCCAGTAAGAATAACGCAGCGGCAACACCGGATAATCGCTTATGACCACCCGAGTTCACATTGATCATACTCTGACCAATCATGGCACAACCACCCATACCACCAAACATACCGGTTACAGTATTAGCGATACCCTGACCAACACACTCACGGTTGCCACGACCACGAGTATTGGTTACTTCATCGATCAACGTTAACGTCAGCAAAGATTCAATCAAACCGATAGCGGCAAGGATAACGGCGTATGGAAATATTATTTTTAGCGTATCGAGGTTAAAAGCGACCTCTGGAATATGAAACGTTGGCAAACCGCCTTTAATAGACGCCAGATCACCAACCGTATTGGTATTTACATCCAACAGAATAACCAGCAGCGATACCGAGACAATCGCCACCAGAGACGATGGAATGGCTGTGGAAAATTTCGGCAGGTAGTGAATAATAGCCATGGTCAGCACAATCAAACCACCAAATATCATCAACGGCTGGCCGCTCATCCACTCCATGGTGCCGTTTACATCAACCTGAAAGTTTTGCATCTGCGCAAGAAAAATAACAATAGCCAGACCATTAACAAAACCCAGCATCACTGGGTGCGGCACGATACGAATAAACTTACCCAGCTTAAAAACACCTGCCAGAATCTGAATCAGACCGGTTAGTACAACTGCGGCAAACAAATATTCAACACCATGATCAGCCACCAGTGCAACCATGACGACTGCCATGGCACCGGTTGCACCAGAAATCATGCCCGGACGACCACCAAAGATAGAGGCAAGCAAACCCACCATAAAGGCAGCATACAATCCCACCAACGGATCAACGCCAGCGACAAAGGCAAATGCAACGGCTTCTGGCACCAGGGCAAGAGCAACCGTCAGTCCAGACAATATTTCATTTTGTGCACAAACGCGATTTTCACATCCCAGTCGGAACATAGCTTTTACTCTTTATATAAGTGATCAGTGGTGTATAGATTATTAACCAAGTCCGGTTCAGTTGGTGATGACATGTTAATAATAGCCGATTTAAGGCAGGGGCGAATTGTAACAGAAGGCAGAATAACCGAATATAACCCTCTCGGTGTATAAGAAAGTGTATAAGATTTAGGTCATTGATAGCTAGTGACTTACCGGCTTATCCAGCCAGTCAGCAACTGTTTTTATCATCAAGTCCTCATTATCATCAAAAAAATGATTTCCTGTGATTTTAGTCTGGGTGTAGTTTTTATTGCCTGCTACTTTAGCCGCAGCAGCTCTATCACCAACACTAGCCAGAATGTTTTCAAGGTCATTATCACCATACAGGTCAAGTACTGGTACAGTAATTTTCTGCAATGATTTAATAATATTCATGCGTGCATCGCCAGCAAAGGATGCCATACCGATAGCAACAAAACCTTTCACACTTTGCTTTGTCGCCGAATCCTTAGCATTAGCCAGGTAGTAAGCAGTCATTGAAGATCCCTGACTGTGACCCAGCAGGATAATTTCCTTTGAACCAGCCTTAATCAAGTAGCTGATAGCTGCATCGATACGCACAGCAACTTCATCATACAGCGGTGCATAATCTTCATACTCAGCTTCATTCGATAAAACAGGCATCTGGATAGAAAGTGTATTCCAGTTATGCTCCGTCAGACCAACACGTAATGGTTGCACCACCTGCTGCCAGTCCGGGTGAATACCGGTACCGTGCATAACAATAACGGCGCGATTTTTATCGTCTTCCGCTTCAGTATAGATACCGAGAAAGTCATTGTGGCCATCGTTCAGCCAAACAGCGTCACCATCAAGAATACCGTCAACCACCTGATTAGCCCAGCGTTTTTCTTTTGCCAGGTCAGACGCATGGCCATTAGTTGCAAGAACAAAGATGGCAATAAGTAAACAACGAAAAATTACATGCACGATTGACTCCAAAAAATTTATTAACAATATTCTAACGTTTTATCTAAGGGACCTCTGATTAATTCTGAATGAAGTAGATTGATCAGAGGTCACCTAACATAAAAAAAGCCCCGCATATCTGCAGGGCTTCTATATTCTACCACTCATGAATGAGCATAACTGATAACGTTAAATGGTTGTAGTAGCGATTTCGGTAGCCAGCACAACATCGGCAGACAAACAGCTTTCACCTTCGTTATCACCATAAATACCGACGCTCATGCCAACCTGCAACTTGCTAGCCGCGATCTCTTCTTGCACGATCTTAGTTCCGGAGATAGTCAGTAAAAATATATCTGCATCAACCACATCAACACATTCGAAAGTAGTGCTTGACCCGTTATCTACCTCAACTGTCATCACTGTATCGATTATCTCGACAATTATACCCAGGATCTTTGTATCATCTTCGTCGACGCCATCATTATCATAAACAACAAATGCTGCCTCGACTTTGCCATCAACACCTACATCCCCGATAGTGCTTAGATCAGGCTTTGCTAGCCCATAGGTAACGATACCCGAACCATCTACAATTTTATCTCTAGCGATATCTTCATTACCGTACTCATCAAAAATACGTGTACTATCTACAAGTGCGACCGCTAGTAAAGTACCTGCATTAACTGGCGCAGTATCTTCGTTAGTTTTCATCCCGAAATGATCAACATCTACTGCTGAAGTCGCTTCACCTGTAAACAGCGCCAGGTTCAGTGTTTCTCTAGTATCCGGTGTAATCACTATATGTAGCGCAGCGAATTTTCCGTTACCTGGCTTTACTAATATGGTAACAATATTATCATTCTCAAAACTCTCAGGCGGCTCAACAATATTGAGTAAAGCGTCCTGCACGACCGTGTTAGCAGAGGTAGAAATGGCCGAACATTCTTCGTTTACTTCTGTGTCTTCAACTTTACACAGTTGAAAACCAGTATCTGTTTTAGCCAGTACCTTACCATCCAGAATAACCAGTTTTAAATCTTCTTCACCCTCAATACTCACAAAAACTACAGGTCGGAAAATATATTTAGTACTCTTACCCGCTTCTACGACAAGGATAGATTTTTCCGCATCCATATCGAGCTGGATAATCAAATGTGAACCATCGGTTACATTAAATGAACCACGAGGATTTAAGTCAATCTTGTTCGATGAGAGCTTTGCATCTTCAGAGCGATCGGCTTCACCATCAGTACCTAACCAGACCAGCTCTACTCGGCTTACGTGTAACCGGATCTTGCTGTATTCACCTGCTGCTATCGTTGTTGTTGATAACAGTTCAGAAAAACTTTGCAGCGCCAGTAAATTAATAACGCGAGTTTCTTCAAACAAGACAACCTCATTACAGCTCTGGTCATCGTCATCGCCGTCCAGACCATCATCCAGCGCATTCACTTCATCATCAGTGTCATCACTGTCGTCTTCACAAAGAAAGCTGATCGACTCTAGCGTTACGTTAATCTGGTCGAAAGTATCTGTCGGTGCGTCAGTAAGCAGCAATGAGACACGACCCGTACCTGAACCCGTACTGTCAGTACTGGAGCTACATGAGGCCAGAACGACAACAACAAAGCCGGCAAAAGTTAGTGCAAAAATTGATTTGATGGTATGGAAGATTTTCATATAAGTCACTTTCTGTTCAATTAAATGTGTATCAGTAAACACCGCCACACTGCATGTTTCATGCATGCAAAGGCAGTATAAACCAACAATATTAGTGCAATCTTATTTAT
This sequence comes from Gammaproteobacteria bacterium, assembly GCA_030595325.1. Classification (GTDB taxonomy): domain Bacteria; phylum Pseudomonadota; class Gammaproteobacteria; order SZUA-229; family SZUA-229. Next base: position 8,722 of record JAUVDN010000079.1, read on the forward strand.
ATTAAATATAGAACGCAATAGCCATTCATCGGATAAGTGAATTTCCAGTTAAATAGCTGTATGCTAAAAAACTCTGACAATTTCTAAAATCAAGAGATAAAACATGGGGCTACAGCATCTACCGGACAAAGATCATGCACTTCCAGGCCGCACCACGCGTATGCCAGTACCTGAGAAACATTTTGTAACCGGCAATGTTCTGCAGCCACCTTTCTGTGAAGGCCTGCAACAAATAATTTTTGGTATGGGCTGTTTCTGGGGTGCTGAGAGAAAGTTCTGGTCACTCGAAGGGGTCTACACAACTGCAGTGGGTTATGCCGCGGGAATAACACCTAACCCCACGTACCAGGAAGTGTGCAGCGGTGAAACCGGACACAATGAAGTGGTACTGGTGGTATATGATCCAGATAAAATCAGCATCGAACAACTGCTTAAAATCTTCTGGGAATCGCATGACCCGACACAGGGCATGCAACAGGGCAATGACCGCGGCACGCAGTACCGCTCCGGCATCTATGTATTCGATGAAGCACAACGCAACAGCGCAGAAAACTCTCGTGATTCTTTTCAGCAGCAGCTGGCAAAAAATAGCTACCCGACAATAACCACAGAAATTTTAGATGCGGTTGAATTTTATTATGCAGAAGAGTATCACCAGCAGTACCTGGCAAAAAACCCGGATGGTTATTGCGGTTTAGGTGGTACCGGGGTTAGTTGTTCTTGAATGACTGTCGTTTGCATTCTGTCGGGCAATGCCCGACCTACGTTTTTACTTGAAACTTACAACTTGAAACTTCTCTTATTGGCCAGAAGCAGAAACGCCTAATACTCACACAACAGCAAAGATTTACCCGTCATCGAAGGCGGTTGCTGTAACCCCATCAACTGCAAGATTGTCGGTGCCACTGCACTCAGATCACAACCCGGACGCAAGTGCCAGTTCGTTTCATCGATAATCAAACAGGGGACCGGGTACAGGGTATGCTGCGTGTGTGGCTCCTGCGTCACCGGATCAACCATCTCATCGCAATTGCCGTGATCTGCAGTAAGAATAACCGAAAAATTATTTTCTGCCGCTGCATCGAGCACCCGGCCAACTTCTTTGTCTAATGCTTCGACCGCTTTGATAACCGCATCACGTACAGCAGTATGGCCGACCATATCACCGTTAGCGAAGTTCACCATGATAAATCCGTAGCCACCCGATTCAAGGCCTTCAATCACCTTGTCGGCAACACCTTCGGCACTCATCTCAGGCTGTAGATCATAGGTCGCCACATCCGGTGAATTAACCATCACATGATCTTCACCGGCAAACGGTTTCTTTTTGCCTCCATTAAAAAAATAGGTGACATGAGCAAACTTTTCAGTTTCTGCACAATGCATCTGCTTGTAACCTGCACGGCTGACGACTGATGCAACGGTTGCCTGTGGACGCTCAGGAGCATAACCGATAGGCAATAAAAACTCAGGGTCATATTCCGTCAGGCAGGTTACCAAAGCGCCTTCGAAATCACCGGTATCAAATTCATCGAAGTGGTCCTGACTCAATACAGCGGTTAGTTGACGAGAACGGTCATTGCGGAAATTGAAAAAGATAATGCTATCACCGGTGGCAATCAGATTTGCACCATCGAGAACGGTCGGCATGATAAATTCATCGGTCGCATCATCAGCGTAAGCGGCTTCGATCGCATAACGTGCATTTTCAGCATGCTGACCAACACCTTTTACCATCGCATCCCAGGCAAGTTTGGTTCGCTCCCAACGGTTATCCCTATCCATCGAATAATATCGACCGCTGACAGTAGCGATACTGCCGTTTGCATCTTCCAGCACACCTTCGATCTCAGCCAGAAAGGTTAATGCAGACATCTGTGCAGTATCACGTCCATCTGTCGTCATGTGAACCACTGGGGACACCTTGTAATCAGCACATAATTTGATCAGCGCTTTAAGATGATTGATGTGACTATGAACGCCACCGTTTGAGGTTAAGCCGACAAGGTGTAACGGACGCTCGTTGGCAGCAGCATCTTCCACTGCAGCAACCAGCGCTGCATTGTTGAAAAACTCACCACTTTCGATCTCGTCATTGATTCGAACCAGATCCTGACGAATGACCGAACCACTGCCTAATGTCATGTGCCCCACTTCTGAGTTACCCATCTGACCATCAGGCAAACCCACCGAACTGCCACAGGCATCCAGTGTTGTATGAGGATTTCTTGAAAAGTATTGGTCCAGACACGGTGTATCAGCTTCCTGCACCGCATTATTTATTCGACTTGGATTGACACCAAAACCATCCAGTATGATCAGGAGGGTGGGTCTTCGGGGAACGCTTCGATCAGCCATAAGAGCTCTCTGCCCTTCTCTTTTTTAAGTATTTGTATTTGGGGCGTGATTTTACACTATCGGCACGGTTTACACGAATTTTAACGACCGACGAAGTGAGCATACAGTAGCTGCAAGTCAGAAATTGAGCCTAAAGAGAAGTTGGTAGTTTTGGTAGGGCGGGCATTGCCCGCCGTTCTATAAGCCTGTCGTTTGCATTCTGTCGGGCAGTGCCCGACCTACGTTTTAACTTGAAACTTCTCTTATTGGCCAAAGACAGTCATTAGATTAAGATTTTTT
>JAUVDN010000105.1 GCA_030595325.1 Gammaproteobacteria bacterium
AGGTATCCCTGACGATGAGGTCTATCTTGACGCCTGCCAGTGCTGCTTTGTAAAGTGCACGGGTGATATCAACATCTTCCAGCGCATTCATTTTGAACTGTATATGACTTGGAGACGCATCTGAATGAAGTTTTTCCTCACGTTCGATCTTCTGTAACAAAGAACTTTTCAGCGTATAAGGCGCTGCCAGTATCTTGCGATACTTGGGCGGCGGTGAATAACCTGTCAGGTAATTAAACAGCTCGGTCAGATCCTGAGCTATATCCTCATCACAGGTCAGCATACCTAAGTCACTGTACAAACGCGCCGTCCCCGAATGATAGTTGCCCGTACCGATATGAGCATAGCGGCGCAACTTGTTATAGTCCTTGCGTACCACGAGGATGACTTTACTGTGAGTCTTCAACCCGATAACACCATAGGTTACGTGAATACCCGCCTGCTCCAGCCGGCGAGCCCAGCCAATATTTGCGGCTTCATCAAATCTTGCTTTCAACTCGATAAGTACTGCAACCTGTTTACCGTTGCGAGAGGCCTGTATCAATGAATCCATAATACTGCCTTCGGCAGAGGTCCGGTACAAGGTCATCTTAATAGCCAGAACCTTAGGATCAGTACTTGCCGTACGTAAAAAACGTTCTACGCTGGTTTTAAATGACTCATACGGATACTGGAACAGCAATGAACCGCGCTCTCGTATAATATGAAAGATATTTCGTGGATCGTGCGCCAGACGTGTATGATCAATTGGCTTATGTGGCGGGTCAAGCAGGGCTGGGATATCCAATGATGCTATTTCAAACAAATCACACATTGCCATGATGGTATCGACTTCATAAACATCCGTTTCTTCATCGAGGCCAAGTTCAGCAGCCAGCATCCCCCTGTGCGTCAGGTCCATACCCTTAGCTACCTGAAGACGAACGATTGGTGCAAAGTGCCGGTCACGCAGTTCAGTCTCAATCATTGCTAATAGATCATCAGCACCCTCCTCTTCAACTTCAACGATAGCATTACGGGTTACCCTGAACAGTTCACAGGACATTATTTCCATACTCGGAAACAGCAGGTCGAGGTTATTGCTAATAACATCTTCCAGCCTGACATATTTATGATCTTCACTAACTTTTACAAAACGAGGAGCGATTTCCTTAGTTACCGGCACTTTGATACGGGCAATATGAGATACGCTGCCACCTTTATGGCGTAGCGATACCAGCAGGTTAAGTGCAAGGTTGGAAATAAACGGAAACGGATGCCCGGGATCCATCGCCAATGGCGTTAATAATGGAAAGATATTCTCGATGAAATTACTACGTTGTGAAGCTTTTTCTTCTGTATTTAATGACTCATAATCTACCAGCTTGATATTCTGTGCTGACAGTAAAGTCGACAATTCCTTTAGAATTCGATTCTGTTCAACGTGCAATTCCCTGACCTTGACTTGACACTCAACGATCTGCTCAGACGGAGTAAGCCCATCAATCGTGATATCACGAACCCCTGCAGCTATTTGCTGCTTGAGACCACCAATGCGCTTCATCTGGAATTCATCGAGGTTGTTACCGGTGATAGCCAGATACTTCACACGTTCCAACAAAGGTGTTTCCGGATCCGCGGCCATACTTAACACCCGAACATTGAACGCTATCCACGTCAATTCACGATTGAGATATAAGGCCTTATCATCCAGATCTATCACAGGTACCTCGGCGACTACCCTGGCATTGCTTGTAGTATTGTCCTTTGTCGTAGCAAGAGCGACAGCCCTCGAAACTTTATTTTTACTCTGTATTGCGTTTGCCATGATTTAATTCTATATCCAGATAATATTATTTTTTAAAAAATTTGATTAATTTCCTGTTTGCTTAAGTATTGCATATAATTTATAGACAATACATATATAATATAGCTATTTAAGCTGATATAGCTTCAGTAAAATCTGTTTATTTATATAACTTCCAGCTAATAACATAATTAGTATCTATAAAAAAACAGGTGCAGTGTTGACATAAATCAAATTCACTATTTCATCATTACAGGCATAAATTACCCACATGAAAACTAGCCAATATAAAAACAAAAAAAATACAGGCAAACATAATAACAAGGCAGCCATTATGAGTTCAAAAGCAGACATTCATACACTCTATGAAATTGCTGTTCAGAATGTTGAACAGGAATATGATTTCGTCAACACGACCTACCGTAAGATCAAAGGCTACAACGCACACACCTTGAGAGAAGATTTTTGTGGCACCGCAAACATGAGCTGTGAGTGGGTCAAAAACCGTAAAAAAAATACTGCTACAGGTGTTGATATTGACACTAAAGTACTTGCCTGGGGAGAAAAGAATAATCTTGTAAAACTGACATCTAAGGTACGCAAACGCATCACACTGATTGAGGAAGATGTGCTGACAATTAAAACCAAGCCTGCACAGGTTATACTGGCGATGAACTTCAGCTACCAGTTATTTAAAACTCGCAAGTTGATGAAGCATTATTTTAAGCAGGTCCACAAGTCACTAACAGATGACGGCATATTTTTCATGGATGCCTTCGGTGGTTACAAGGCTTACAAAGAAATGCGTGAGAAAACCAAACTAAAGGATTTTACATACATCTGGGAACAGGAAAACTACAACCCGATTACCGGCGACATGACCTGCCACATTCATTTTCATTTCCCTGATAAATCACGTTTACAAAAAGCATTCACTTATGAATGGCGCCTATGGACATTGCCCGAGTTGCGAGAAATCCTGGATGAAGCGGGTTTCTCAAATATTACTGTACACTGGGAAGGTACTGATAAAAAGACCGGGCAAGGCAATGGAATCTATAAGCCTTCAAGGCAGGGTGATGCTGATCCGGCCTGGGTTTGTTTTCTCACCGCAGAAAAATAGTTTATCTATTCTGACCATTTAACAAAAAGCCTGCTCAAGTGTTTTATCAAAATCTTCAGAAAGTATTTTGATCGTCATCAGCATGATTTCCCTGAAAATATTTAAAGCAGACGATTACCGACTCAATCATAACCATGATTCACCAAAAACGAATAGCTCTTAATATCCGCAGCAAGCAATATCGTGATACCTAATAGATAGACGATAAAAACAAGTAATGCTAAGCTCAAATGACTGCATCACAAGACTACAATACTCGATAATGGCAAAAATAGTTGTTGCATACCCATCTAATGGTGACAAAATGCCTTTTCTGAAAGGCATTCTTGTGCGTTCGCTTGTCGGCATTGGCATACCCTTCGATGGAGCCTTCGATCTTGCACAGACAATTCGTGAGAAAATAAAACATCAGTCAAAAATCAACAATAGCGAGCTGCAGAAAGTGGTTTCATCAGCCGTTGCTAAACATTTTGGCTGCAAGTTACAAATGGCATATGATGACAGACATCAACCTAAATCAGACATTATTGTACACACACCGTCACGCAGCGCTTCTTTTTCTGTTGGTATACTAAGCCACTCCCTGGAAGCTTGTGCCATCAACCCAAAACTGGCACTTATCGGTGCAAGTAAAGTACGGGCTGCTATTCGTAAAACTGGGCACAAGGAAATTGATCATAAATCATTACGTAAACTTATATATCGTTGTTTGCGTGACCATTGTTCCGAGAAAGCGGCTGACAAATATCTTGCCTGGAGACGTTTTCAGAATTCAGACACGCCTTTAATCCTCATGTTAGGTGGCGCAACCGGCACCGGTAAAAGCACCATAGCTACTGAACTGGCATACCGGCTTGATATCGCCAGAACCCAGTCTACAGACATGATGCGTGAAGTCATTCGATCTTATCTGGCAGAACAGGTTACCCCTACCTTGCAGTACTCAAGTTTCGAAGCATGGCGTGGCCTGCCGGCATTCAGTTATGCATCAAAAAAATCTGGCCAACATAAGGTAATCAATGGGTTTCTGGCACAGTTATCTGCCATGCAACCAGCGATAAATACAACCATAAACCGTACATTACAGGAACATGAAAGCTTAATCCTGGAAGGTGTGCATGTCGTGCCTTCCGAGATCGATCTTTGCAACGCAGAAAAAGAAGCTGTTTGCGTACAGATTATGCTAGCGACACTGGATAAGAAATCGCTTAAGAAGCAACTAAAAAAACGCATACGAGACCAAAGTAAACACAGAAACGCCGACCATGTAGAATTTATTGATGAGATATGGGAACTGCAATCCTGGTTACTCGAAGCTGCCGATAATGAAGGTATGAGTATCATCCCCAACGTCAACGTAGAAGATTCAATCCGTGAAATACTAGAAATTACAAGCCAGGTTATCCTGAAGCGCTTCCCACCCGATATCAATGCGATTGATCATGAGAATTAATAGTTACATCTACTTCAGCAGATGTACTGAAATATAAATATGCGCATCATTCTTGTCAGGCACTACAAAACAACCAGCAATGAAACAGGAAAAATTATGGGCTGGGGCGATGCCCCGCCTGCAAAAAACTGGCGCAACGATACAAACCATGTTGCAGAAATATTATGTGATGCAAACTTGAATATCGGGATTATCTATACCAGCAGTCTTACCCGCGCAAAAAACACGGGGAAGTTCTACGCAGACACACTGTCCATCAACCATATACAGGACACACCGGCACTAAACGAAGTTAACTACGGCAAGCTGTACAACAAAAGCAAAAAGTGGGTCAAGAAACATGTCCCTGACCATAAAAGTGACCCAGATTTTATTTATCCTAAGGGTGAAAGCTTCAGCCAAATGAAAACCCGCTGCGTTGCTTTCATCAAATCACTATCGCAAAAACATGCTGATGAAACCGTACTGATAGTAGTGCATGCAGGTGTTATCAGAAGCCTAATCAGCCATTTCCTGAAACTCGATTATGCAAAAAATCTGAATCGTAAGATAGGTCATCGTTATATTGGAAATTTCATATTCGATAGCAAGGGCAACACCAACTATAAAGAATTAGGTAATCAATCGGAATTCATCACCGCAGGAATAATAAAGGGATAGACAGACAATGTCCTGTTTTCTTAAAAACTGTAACTGGCTGAAAAAGTTAGGCGTGCTACCACGACCAGTTGAATTCACCGCCATAAAAAGGAGCTGGCAACTTAAAGCTAAAACCTACAGACTCAGCAGAAAAGGTGATGGCTTTTCTTTTACTGATAACTGGCTACCACCAGCTTATCTCTTGACTCAGAAAAATATATAAGCATTTAAAAAGGGATGGTACCAAGTCGCTCAGAACTGGTCATGATTTAATCCCTTTACCCCCTTTGGCTCCAGCTCTTTTATATTGCTGACCTACATCAATAATATAAAAGCAGTCCTTGTTACGCTAACAGTTACCACTTATTAAAGAATGCTAATACTTCTGAAGGAAGTATTCAGAAGTGTTAGGTAAATATTTAATCTCACATCCCCGCCTCAAGACCACTCAATCTCACTTAACACCATAAGGATCCTGAATAATCAAAATTGATCTAAGACAAAGAACACATCATTTAATAGTTGTATATTGCGTCATTTACACTAATAAAATGAATAACATCAGTGTTCTGTAAGACAATAATATAATCAGGATTATAGGTATGGAACTAGAAAAACTTAACGAAATTGAAAAGGCCACATGGGTAAATCGTAAAGAGATTTTACGCTTGGGTATGGTGATGTTGTTTATCGTTGGCATCATTCTCTATGTCGGCTCACGTGGCCAAGTCAGTCACATGCTTATCATTGCAGCCATTATCGGTGGTTACATGGCGATCAATATAGGTGCCAACGATGTTGCTAATAATGTTGGTCCTGCTGTCGGATCACGCGCATTAACCATGGCTGGAGCCATCGCAATTGCAGCCGTTTTTGAGGCTTCCGGTGCATTATTAGCCGGCGGTGATGTCGTCAGCACCATTAAAAAAGGTATTATCGATCCGGCCAATATCGGTAGTACTGATGTTTTTATCTGGTTAATGATGGCAGCCTTACTGGCAGGCGCTTTGTGGTTGAATTTCGCCACGGCAATCGGCGCACCGGTATCAACCACACATTCTATCGTTGGCGGTGTGCTCGGCGCAGGCGTTGCTGCAGGTGGATGGGATGTTGTGAACTGGGTAACGATGGGGAAGATTGCTGCAAGCTGGGTTATCTCCCCGGTTATTGGCGGCATTATCGCGGCGTTGTTTCTATACCTGATAAAACGCACGATCACCTATAAAAAGGACATGCTACTCGCTGCCAGGCGTATGGTACCTATATTAATAGCTATTATGGCATTAGTTTTCAGCACTTATCTGGCGCTTAAGGGACTTAAAAAAATCTGGGAGATTGATATTTCAATGGCGCTTATGATTGGTACCGGTGTGGCCGCTATTATTTATGGCATTTCCCGGCCATGGGTTGAGCGCAAGGCTAAAGTGATCTCGAATGATAAACATGGAATCAACCAGCTCTTTACCATCCCGCTGATATTTGCCGCAGCATTGTTGAGCTTTGCTCATGGTGCTAATGACGTCGCCAATTCGATTGGCCCACTGGCTGCGATCAACGAGGCATTAACAACAGGCGATATTACTGCAAAAGCCTCTATACCATTATGGGTCATGATGATTGGTGCCATCGGTATCGCATTAGGTCTCGCGTTATATGGTCCAAAACTAATTAAAACTGTAGGCACAGAAATTACCAAGCTTGATCAGAAACGGGCTTTTTGTGTTGCCTTATCTGCCGCTATAACTGTCATCATTGCAACGCAATTTGGTCTGCCAGTCAGCTCAACACACATTGCCGTTGGTGCAATATTTGGCGTAGGTTTTCTACGAGAGTACCTAAAAGCGAGTTATGCCAAGATGATCGAACAGATTCACCTGCACCATCTGGATCGCGATGAGGCCTTGGTTGAGAAATTTTTGGAGGAGTTCAGGTCTGCAACTATCGAAGATAAGTCCAATATGCTCCAGCAATTAAAAGAGCATTCTGCTGTCGCCGACCTGAGCAAAAAAGAGCGCAGGAGCCTGAAACGGGTCTACCGCCATGAACTAGTAAAACGCTCTGCTTTATTGAAAATAGTTGCCGCCTGGATAATTACAGTTCCTGTCTCTGCTGTACTGGCCGCTATGCTGTTTTATATGATGCGTGGCATGATGCTGCCATGATCTGGCATGTGAGTAAAAATTATTACAACAAAAGCTTTGTAGTTATCAGCTAGCACCTTAATTTGAGAGGCACAATAAATGTTGCGTAAGATATTTCTTCCTACTATTTTTCTCATTCTCAGTTTTGGCTTCTGGGTCAGTCCTGATTTTAAAACTATCGCTGCCGGTGTTTCTATCTTCCTGTTTGGCATGTTGTCGCTGGAACAGGGGTTTCAGTCATTCACTGGTGGTATGCTTGAGCGAATACTTAAAAACACCACTGACAAGCTCTGGAAAAGTATCAGTTTTGGTGTCATCACTACCAGTTTGATGCAGTCCAGCTCACTGGTTTCAATCATTGCCATTTCCTTTTTAAGCGCTGGCTTGATCAATCTAGCATCTGGAATAGGTATCATTTTCGGCGCAAACCTTGGTACAACTACCGGTGCCTGGTT
>JAUVDN010000070.1 GCA_030595325.1 Gammaproteobacteria bacterium
ACTTCCTCTGTACTTTCCCTATACCCGATTGTGATAAAGGTGTTGATAAACGTCCTGTCGGTTCTGTCTTTTATGCCTTGCATGGCCATCTTGATAAATTAAATAGCGTGGTGGGCTCAAGTTTAGACGGGTTCATCGAAAAAGGCGTTGCGACCGCACTCAATAATGCTACGGTTAATCCATTCCTGGGCACTATCTCCGATACGTTGGGCAGGATGCATGCGTTACCGGATACCCTTGGCTCGACGATCTCTACTGGTTTTAACGGCCTTGCTGATCAGATTATTTTACCGCTAGGTGATGACATTGATAGCCGGATGGTCAACCTGTATTTAGGTTTGCCAGAACTGGTTGTTAAGGCGCAGACAGGCGGTACACTTACCAGCCAGGAACTTATAGACCTGCAGGCATTTGAGGGTGACATACAGTTAGTAATCGATGCGCTGGACGCCGCTAAAGCGGCAGCTTTGGATATAGAAGGCAATATCGACGGCAATGAAGGTGTGTCCTCACTTTTGGCAGACATCACAAGCAGCGCGCGAACTGGAGTAAGTGACAGCTTAGTTGCATTGCAGAATCTGATCGATGTACTGGATGCACCAACTGGTTCTGATGGTGATCTGGTAAGTTGTGATTTTAATCTTGCAGACCCGAAACTATCGACAAATAAATTAATTGCTAAGCTGGGTTCGGTACATGAACGACTGGGTAATATTGATACGGCGTTGGGTACTTTCGACATCCTTACTTTTGGTGGCGCACTTGCTGACGCGGCAAATGTTGATCTGGGTTCACTGACAACGGCCAGTCGTGAGATAGATGACCGTATCGAAGATTTGTCCACTGTATTCACCGAAGTGCAAACAGCCATCGCAAGTATATGCAGTCTGCAGGATTCGAGTGGCACGCTGCTAAATCAGGCAGGCAGTGACTTAGACAATATCACGCAGACAGCACAAGACTTATTACTTGATCTGCGAACACAGGTACTGGGTATCGATATCGCTGCAAGTGCCATACGAGTAGCGGTTAATGATACGGTAAATAATCTGCGTGCTGAGATGGCCGTTGTTACATCGGGTCTCGATAATATGATAGGGGCTTTAGGAACCTTGAAGACGACAGCAGAAAATGCGCGCACTAATGGTCCTACCGGCGGGTACGTCTGGAGTAATTATACTAATAACGCAGCGGGTTATGCTGAAGCGCGCCTTGACCTGCAGGCGATATTCAGTGTTGGTGCCCCAGATGCCATCGATTTTTTCTATCCCCCGTTTGATTCACAGCTGATTAACCGCAGTTTTGTTTTTGCATTGTCTACAACCATTCGCCAGGCAGTTAATGTTGCCATAGCCGATGTTGCTGGGGTCGCACATGCAGAGCTGCAGGGTTTGATCGATGTGGTGCCGCAGCCTAGTGCCGGCGAACTGCGTCAACTGCTGGTTAATCTGATAATGAACAGTGCCGCCATTGATGTGATCGATATAGAAGTAAATCGCCAGTTATCCCGTTTACATCGTCCGGTTACTGATTTGGTCGTCGGTGCGGCTGACCAGGTAAACTTTATCCTGCAGGACCTGGCTAAGCAATTAGAAGCTGCTGTTCAGCAGGCACTCGGCGAAGCCCAGGCGTCGGTGCTAGATAATATGCCGATCAAAGCGGGGCAGATTGATGGTTATGCTTTGATTGCGGGTAATGAATTAGAGCGTCTTCACGTTGGAGCCGAGTGGGAATCTCAGGGTGAATCGGATGAGTCTGGTACTACGTATACAGCTGCACTTGATGTAATCAATTTAAGCGTATCGTCTCTCGGTAAGACCTGTAATGTTGATGAAGGCAGCGGTACCCTGAGTGCCGTTATTTCGAGCAAACAATTACCGATCGTAATCGGATCCGAGGAAGCCACCATCCGTGCGCTGGAGCTTGGTTTCTCACTGGAGACCAGCCCGATATCGAAACCGGTCGGTCTTTTTGGTGGAATATTCCTCGATGGCTCGGTTGATTTCGGCGAGTTTACTTTTTATGACCTGGGTTTTGCTGCAGGCAGCGGTAAGTTGCAAAATTACATCGGTGCAACAGGTGCTGGAATGTTTGATGACTACCAGTTCAACGGTGCTTTCCTTGTAGGCAATACCTGTGGCATAGGCAATATCAATGTGCTCGAAAGTTTAGACCCGAAAACGCTTGTCGAAACCCAGGATGGTGTGTTCAGTGGCGTTTATACACGCGGTGGCGCTTCAGCGCGAATTTATCCTTATCCACCGGCAAAATCGAGTTGTTCGCTACGTGTCATCATCGGTGCCGATATGGGTGCCTGGGTGCTTAATAACTCACCGTTAACCTATGGTGGCCTGATCGGTGGTTCAGCAACCGGTGAAGTTGCCTGTGTGGCCAGTTTGCGTGGGCAGGTGCTGACCCATGCACAGAAAGTCGGCGATCAGTTTGTCTATGGCGGTGAAGGTTTTGGTGTCGGCGGCGTTGGCTGGGATTGTGACCCGGGCGACTGGACCAGCGTATCGCGAAGCCGAAAGGATGATTACTGCCTGACCGGCGATGCGCAGTTTAAGGCTGAATACAAAGATGGCTGGAATATTAAGAGTCCGAATATTTCGGCAGGGCATTAAGAGCGATGATTAAGATAACAAGGAAACTTACAAACCGATTAACAAGCATCGCATTGTTGGCTATGACATCCTGCATCAGTCAGGTGCAGGCGAGTGGTGAGCAGTTTTATTTTGTCGGCATGACAGCGCCAGTCGGTTCGATGTCGCAAACAGGTGCTTCTAATAATGCAGCTTACTTGCGTTGGGATGCTGTCGAGGGCAGTCTGCCCGTTGACGTCGCTAAGTTTGTAATAAAGCGAGACGGCAGTGATCTGATTGAACTGTCAGCCACACAGATTATGAGCGTGGGTGATATTAATGCACTTTACTCGCAGCCGGAAAATACTCGACGCAGAGCAGAGATGATTAATTGGTTAGATCTTGCTGATGACGATGATGCCGCCATTGATACTTCGAATTACCACACCGCTATCGCTGCTAAATTAACGCCAAATGAGGATGGCAGGTTCTGGGCAATGTTTGCTTCACGCACAGATTTTAATATAGCCGTCGTGCGGCACCGGGGTTTTGTCGATACCACCGCCACGGGTGTGCATAGTTATGAGTTAGTCGCTCACAATAGTGACAGCAGTAGTACACGTTCACTTGGCAGCGTTCAGGTTGATGTTACCACTGTCAATATCCTGCCCGCCGCAGGTGGTTTCGAGCAGGTGTCTCGTATAAGTAATGCGGTGCCATCGTTAATAGCGTCATCGGCAGGCATTGGGCGTTGTGATCTGATTGCCGATCGATTTAAAGATCATGGTACGGTTGCGCTGAATTGGTCGCCAGCAGCGATAGGCGCTAATTCAACTGATCGATACGCGTCTATTTTGTTGACGGCAGGGTTTGATATTTATCGGACGGAGGATGCATTAGCTGAAGGTGAAAGTATACCGACAAAAAATATTCGTTCTCTGGCACAGTTACAACCCCACGCTCAGGATGGCACGGTAACTATCCCGGGGCTGGTCAAAGTAAATGACGTACCCATTCAGGTTGCAGCAACACAACTGCCGGATGTTACTAGTCCTTTCTTCCAGCCTGCGTTTTATCAGTATCTTGAGGCACGCACAGACCTGTTTGCACAGGGCCTGAAACCGGGGGATACCCATGCTTATTACCTGGTTGCACGCGATATAACCGGCAACTACGGGCAGACCAGCGCGATTGAGGTAACTGTACCTAACCTTAATCCACCCGCAGCACCATGGCGTATCGACACCGTGATTAATCCTGTGGACAATACCTTTACCCTAACCTGGGACCATGTCGATGTGCCAAACTATCACCGTTCGCATGAATTCGGTCGTCGCTACTGTAATCTGGAGAGTGCACGTTTCGACAAGGAACTGCGTTTTGTTGATGAAGGCGAAGAGTGTATCCCCGGGCGTGATGTTGCAATTAATTTAAATATCGAAAGCTACATCGTTTATCGTTTTGATACCAGTGAGGCAGCTGGTGCTTTCACTGATACTGATGGTGACGGCCGCAGTGATTTTATCGAACGGCTTTACGATGATGACGGCAATGCAGGAACCGATCCGGTCTTTCATGAAGATGTAATCGGCAGTGCCTGTGATGTAAGTGATTTTCCTGCGCCGGGTGATTTTTTAGGCAGTAAACTTGTTATTGCCGCGCAAAATCATCAGGCAGATATCGTTCCAGCGACTGAAGTCTTCAGTATGCCGAGCGGGCGTAAGGTGTTGCAGTTTAATGATGTTGTACCGGTTACGGGTGCCGGTACAGTTTATTGGTACCGTGTTGCATCACGCGATTTTAATGGCAATGTGAGCAGTCTGTCGGCTCCGGTCAGAGCCTTGTTTCCGAAGACTAATCGTCCTCTTCGTGGTGCTCTGTCGAACGCACAATTAGGTACACAAAGCTGTAGTTATCAGGTCAACAGTACCGGTACCTCATCCTCAATTCCTTTTGCTTCTGATGCTACCAGTTCTTCTGATGCAGCTTCAGTTATTTTCAGCTGTGGAACCGATGCTAGATATACCGCTGATATCGACACGGCGTTACCCGAACAGTTATGCCGAACTCTGGACGTCGAGTGTGGCACAAAAAATCTGGTGACAACCTACCTGGGTGAAAGCGGTATTCCTCTGGCAACAGATCAAAATCCTCAGCCATGGGCAAGCTGTCCTGATGAGGCTAAAACGGAATTGGTCAAAAATTGTGACGCTAATATCGTTGATCCTGCGACCCCCGGATCGGTCGTAACAGAGGACTTATATATATATGGTGTAATCATTCCTGCAGATCAATGCTTAAACCTCGATCGTACCATCGGCGGCCAGTCTGTTCGTTTTAAGACTATATGTGACGCAGGGTCGGGACCGATATTAGTAAGTCCACTGCCGACCATGGGTGACCAGTTATGTCTGTCGATCTCGTTGCAGAGTGTCGACAACGAAGTATCGGTCAGTCAAAAATTACCTTGTGTGACAGTAGACAATGACTCGATACCGTTACCGCAGGCACCCAGAGTATTAAGTGTGAATCTGGTGTCCGTCAGTAATCAGGCACAGATACAGTTGATGCCACCGGAGCAGCCGCTGGCCGGTTCTATTGTTGAGTGGCACTGGCGAAATCCTGCCAGGACATTTGATCAAACACGCTTTAGTGATTTCTTTCCACATGCGCAGATGATGTCGACAGATGGAGCCTTGAGCATTACGCTGGATTTAAATGCTGAACAGGCGGGTGCTGATTGGCAGGAAGAATGGTGTGTCAGAGCGCGAACGGTTGCCAAGGCTAATTCGGGCTCCCCGCGAACAGGCTTATCGCCTTGGTCAAATTGGCATTGTGAGACTAGGAGGCCTGCAGCTGCTGCTACTGCACCAACTTACCTACCATGGCCACATGTCGATCTTCCACCTGTATTAAGAAACACGATTTTTACCCGATACTTGAAAACGGATCAAATGGTTGTTCTTAGGCTGAGTGATGATCCGGTGTACTTTCCTAGCTCATCTTGTGCGGTGACTAACATATTAACTTGTGATGGCACGCTGACAGGTGGCCTGTGTATACCTGATGCTAAAAAGGGATCAGTGACAAATGAGCAGACTGCGTCGTGTGTAGAATTTTGTCCCGTAGTCGATGCTGCGGTTTCAGCAGGACTCGGTTTTGTTGTCTATCGTCAACGTGCGTCGAATATTGGTGATGCCACTACTTATACGGACTATGTTCAGGTCTCGCCACTTATTGAAAATGTGTCGTGTGATACTCAGTATCAGCCATCGGGCGCTGCTCCTGATGTGAGTTTGCTAGACCCTTATATCATGTTTGCAGAGTTTACTAGTGGGGGGAGTTTGTGGGTTGGTACTCGTGCGGTTTATAGAGACCAGTACCCATTTATAAAAAATCAGAACTACCGTTATCAGATCGTTTATTTTGATAGTAAAGGTGAGATAAATGGTTACCGTGAAACAAACTGGGTATTGATCGATTAGGATTTGATGGAATAAATAAAATGCACCTACTAAAACAAAAAGCACAGTTGTTGATACTCGCACTAGGGTTGTCCGTGCCAGGTTATGTTCTGGCATCGGATTTACTCGATGGTAATACCGCTGATACTTGGGTTATCAACAACAGCAATGGTGATGCAGCGGGAAGTTATAATGTTGGTGGTGTCGGTGTTTTGCGTACAAAATCGGTAACACCTGGTTCAGCCTCTTCTACTATTATTCGTGAAGACGATAGTGATATTGCTATTATTGGTGTTAATGCATCAACTCATTCAATTATCATCAATAAATTTGAGGGCAGTTATCCCGTACAAAATAGTGTTCTAGGCTTACCGAAAATCTCGCTCACGGGCCTTAGTCGTGCTGTTTCAGATGTGGCTAATGATCATAAACCCGGTATTACCGTTACGCCTGCTGCAGGCACGTATAACCGAACCGTTGAATTTAAGATGCAGGGCATTTCAGGGCGCGATAACTTATCGGCAATTCAGTTTAACTGGAAGATAAATGACGGTACAACACAGAACATAATACCGGTAGCGGATCCTGAGTTAGGCGCAGTTCACTCATTCTTTTTAGTCGAAAATGGTACCTACTCTATCAATGCCTGGATCACGCAGGGTGGCACTGATTCTGAGCACCAGATCGGCACATACATTATTAGTGGTACGGACTACCAGCGTGATACCGATGGTGACGGTATTCCTGATGTATTTGAAATCGAACATGGTCTTAATCCTCTGGTTGCTGACCTGAATCAGGATAGTGATGGTGATGGCTGGTCTGATTTGGATGAATTGTTACGCTTTACATTGCCTGACGATGCGGACTCTTTTCCTGGTGATCTGGACGGTGATGGCTGGTCAAATTACGATGAGAATGTTTTTCGTGGCACCAATTATAATGATGACACGGAGCTGGTTGATGCCGGTGTTTCTGATACACCGAGTGCAAATCGTTTGTATGAAGTTGAGTATTTGATCACAGATAGCGCGGTATACGATGATGCGGCTGAGCTAACAAAAAGGACCTTCATGGGCCCATTAACGGCCTACGATATCGACGCTGATAGATTATTCAGCTCTTCTGAGCTGTTGACTCAAACAGAATATGATGCTCTTGATGCTGTATCGGAAAGTCCGATACCCAATCGGTTTTATGGAACACTGGCTAATGCGCAATTGCAGGTCGGAAATTACCCGCTACTCAGGCTTCCCGCAGGCAAACCTTTCATCCTGCGTTCGCAGGATGCGCTACAGCTGGAATGGGTTAGCAAACGTTGGATTGACAGTATTGCAGACCCTGCGCCAGGCGATGTCA
Source organism: Gammaproteobacteria bacterium (assembly GCA_030595325.1). Taxonomy (GTDB): domain Bacteria; phylum Pseudomonadota; class Gammaproteobacteria; order SZUA-229; family SZUA-229. Next base: position 7,406 of record JAUVDN010000070.1, read on the forward strand.
CGCAGTGGGATATCGATAATGGTGCTGGTAGCTGGTCGACACCAGATGGCTGGTTGTTTGCTTACCGCAGCTATCTGGTTGAGGTGCTTACCAAAGACGTTTCAGCGCTGAATATGTCACCAGCAACAGGACTAGGTGTTGCACTGATCGAAGGTGTGCTGTCGTGGCATGCAGGCCTGGAAGAGGGTGCAACAATTTTATTAGGTCATAACGTTTCTGCGGATTACTCCAGTGCATCAAACTCGGTGCAATCGATGCTTACGGTAGCAGGTTCGAACTGGAATATATTACATGCAGACATGGTATCGCTAACCACCAGTGGCAGTAAGTTAGATGCGTTTGCGGGTGATGTGGCGGCTTATTATGCATCACCGAATGCACTGCCATTTATTGATGGTTCTACCACTAAAACAATACCGACAACAACACAGGCAGCGGCAGCGCTACTGCAGGGCCCGGGCAGAAATACACTGTATGAGTATCGTTTAAGGCTTGCAGCAGTGCATGGCTTGGCGACAATTGATCCCCTGGATTTTGATTTTCTGATGGAGGCAGCTATAGACTTTGATGGTGATGGTTTTTTTAATGCCGATGAATTAGCCCCCCAGTTTGGTTTCCATACATTACCTTATGAGGCTGACAGCGACGGTGATTTTATTCCTGATAATGAAGACCCGTGCCCGGCTGATAGTGAAAACTTGTGTTTAACATTACTGCAGCAAAATGCTGATAGTGATGGTGATGGCCTTATCGACTCTATCGATAATTGTCTGAATGACGCCAATGCTGATCAGACTGATACCAACAATGATGGCATCGGTGATGCCTGTCGTTTCTATGCGAATATTACGACGCCGACAACGCATATGACTATATGGTTAGGCGAGTCGATTAACTTTGCCAGCGTAGTAACCGAATTAGGTACGGGAAAAACTTTACAATTTGACTGGAACTTTGATACGGCTGTGGCAAACCAGAGCATCCAGGATCCCGGATCAGTAATCTTTTCTAGCAGCGGTACGTTTAATGTAGTACTAACAGTATTTGATATTGATACCGGCCTGAATCTCGGCAGTGATACACGTACCATTACCGTACTAGGAGCTGCACCGACCATAGATATCGGCGGTCCATATGCGGTACTTGAAGGTGATGTTGTTGTTCTTAACGCTGCAACAACCAGTTACGGGGGCAATATTAACTGGACTCTGGGTGATGAAGGTTTCAGTTCAGTTAATCCGTTGAACTATATCTATGAGCAACAAGGTAACTTTAATATTGAAGCCATAGTGACTGATGCATTTGGTAACAGTGCTGCCGATGCTACTACAATCAACGTAAGTGATTCAGTGCCTGTCGCAGCCTTTACACAAAATATAACCTCAGGTGATGAACCATTGTCAGTTAACTTTACTGACCAGTCGACGGCTTATGATGGCATCGTCACGTACGCATGGAATTTTGGAAATGGTGATAGTTCAGCGCAAGCATCACCAATTTATATATTTCAGAATGATGGTGTTTTCGATGTAACGTTGACGGTGACAGATGGTGATGGTTCGGCAGTAGAGTCAGTTGCTCAGCAGATTACAGTTAATGCAGTTGGTGGCGTTAGCTTAGCCACTGATTTAGTGAGTGTCGATGTTGCTGGTGTACAAGGTACTAATATCAGTCAGGCTAATGATATTAGCACCAGTGGACGTTATGTGGCTTTCGCTTCTGCTGCAAGAAATCTGGTTCCTGGCGATACCAATTTTTTACAGGATATTTTCTTAAAAGATATGCAAACTGGTGCTGTATCGATTGTCAGCACGAACAGTAGTGGTGGTTTAGCTAACAATCACAGTTATGCTCCAGCTATTAGTTCAGATGGTCGCTATGTTACATTTTATTCTGACGCAAGCAATCTGGTGGCAGGCGATACCAACAGCCATAAAGACATCTTCCATAAAGATACTTTAACGGGTGTACTTATTCGCGTGAGCGTTAGTTCAGCAGGTGCGCAGTCTGATGGCCAGAGTTGGTGGCCTTCAATAAGTGGCGATGGTCGCTATGTTGCTTATCATTCTGATGCGATTAATTTAGTTGCTAGTGATACCAATGGACTGGGCGATATTTTCTTCTACGATACACAGACCGGTGATACGAGACGAATTAGTACAACATCATCGGGTGCACAGGCTTCAGGCGATAGTGATCGGCCTTCGGTAAGTTTTGATGGTCGTTATGTCGCATTTAGTTCTACGGCGACGGATCTGGTTACAGGAGATACTACATTCGCTTCGGATATCGTTATTAAGGATACACAAACGGGAGCAGTAAGTATCGTCAGTACTGACAGTGCTGGTAATCAAAAAAATGTAGCTTGTTCAGCTCCAGATATAACGCCCGATGGTCGTTATGTTGTGTTCAATACTTCAGGTGACTTAACTGCAATTAATGTATCCAATACTAATGCCTATATAAAAGATACAGTAACCAACACAACCGTGCTGGCGAGTATCGATGCATCGGGTACGACTGGTTCTATAGCCTCAGCACAACAGCCATCAATCAGTGATGACGGACGTTTTGTTACCTTCTGGTCGTCATCGACAGTGTTGGTAAGCAATGACACAAACGGAAAGTTTGATATATTCATTCACGATAAAGATACAGGCGTAACTACAATCGCTAGTGCCAGTGAAAATGGTACTCTGGGTGATGCTAACTCGTATACGTCAAACTTTAGTGGAAACGGTCGTTATGTAGTATATGGGTCTGACGCTACTAATCTGGTTGATGTTGATGTAAATGGTCAACGAGATGTTTTCCGAAGCCCTAATCCTGCTTATTCAGTTGATACAGATGGTGATGGCCTTACAGATGCAGAAGAAATTGCGTTAGGAACCGATCTCAATCTGGCTGATACTGATGGTGATACGCTGAATGATGGTGACGAGGTTAACACTTATGGCACCGATCCATTACTGGCAGACAGTGATCTTGACGGATTTGATGATGGCGAGGAAGTAGCTGCTGGCACCGATCCAAATAACATCTTCGACTTCCCGGTTACTGCCGATGGTGATGTTAATAATGATGGAACGGTCAATGTGATAGATATAATGCTGGTAACTCGTCATGTATTAAATCAACAAATGCTTACAGCGGAGCAGATATTGCGCGCAGATGTCGCACCGTTGAGCGGCGGCACACCGGTACCTGATGGTGTGGTAACAGCAGCTGATTTGTTAGTTATACAGCGTAAAGCGCTAGGAGTAATCGATTTTTAGCCGATGAATAGATCTTATTTGGTTAATGACTTAAAAAGTTAAGAACGTATGTTCTTGTTAGTGTGAAAATAAAAGGTCCTTTAATGGGCCTTTTATTTTATGCAAATGTATATATGGTCGATTTTTCAGTGCTAATCCGTTGTAAAATAGTAGCAATCAATTGATGGTATTTGAGAATATAGCTTCTATTATTAGTAGCTATCATAAGCAATAAAATTTTTTATAAGGACTTGATATGTGTGGAATAGTCGGTGCGGTCGCTGAACGAAATGTGACACCAATATTGCTGGAAGGGCTTCGGCGTCTTGAATACCGAGGTTATGATTCTGCGGGTATCGCTGTACTTGACCAGGATGAATGCATCAACCGTGTTCGTCGTGTTGGCAAGGTTAAGGAGCTGTCTGATGCGTTGCAGCAAAATGATATTCGTGGTGTGCTCGGCGTTGCACATACCCGCTGGGCCACTCATGGTGAGCCAAGTGAGAAAAATGCCCATCCGCACATGTGTAATAAGTCGGTCGTTATCGTGCATAACGGCATTATCGAAAATCACAGTGTGCTTCGTGAGCAGCAAATAAATGAAGGTTTTGAGTTTACCTCGCAAACCGATACCGAAGTTGCTGTCCATCAGGTTGAACATTACTTAAAGATTGAGGATGATCTGCTTAAGGCTGTACGATTAGCCGTTGCTGATTTTGAAGGAGCCTATGCATTAGGTGTTATTTCCAAAAAAGAAAACAATCGATTAGTGGCGACACGCAGGGGTAGTCCATTAGTTATCGGTGTAGGTATCGGCGAATACTTTATCGCTTCAGATGCGGCTGCACTATTACCTGTGACGCGTAGATTTATTTACCTTGAAGAAGGCGACATCGCTGATATCCGTACCAACGCGCTTACTATCTACAACGATAAGGGTGATATCGTCGAGCGTGAGATAAAAGAATCAGAATTAAGTGCTGATGCAACGTCAAAAGGTGAATACCGTCATTTCATGCTTAAAGAAATACATGAGCAACCTTCATGTCTAATCGATATCCTTGAAGGTCGTTTTGTTAATGGTCAGCTATTAGACAGTGCTTTCGGCATAGGTATTGATGGTCGCAGTGCGGTGGAAATTCTTGATCAGGTAAAAGCCGTTCAGATCATTGCCTGTGGTACCAGTTATCATGCGGGTCTGGTTGCGCGTTACTGGTTAGAAGCCATCGCCGGTATACCGTGTCGTGTTGAAGTCGCCAGTGAATATCGTTATCGAAAAACCGTATTAATGGATGATACGCTGGTAGTGACAATTTCACAGTCAGGCGAAACGGCCGACACGTTGGCAGCATTGCGTGAAATTAAAGAATTAACCAATTTAACGCTGGCTGTTTGTAATGTACCTGAAAGTTCGCTGGTTAGAGAAAGTGAACTTAAATTGATGACCCGTGCCGGCCCTGAAATTGGCGTGGCTTCAACCAAAGCTTTTACTACACAGCTTATTGCATTGTTGATGCTGGTTGCGGCCTTAGGGAAACGCCGTGGTTTGGCCGCCGATAAAATTAAAACACTGTTCCAGCAAGCACAGGCTCTACCTGCGCTGATTGAACAAGTACTGCAGAACAAGGCGGATATCGATGCCTGGTCAGAGCATTTTACCGATCTGGATAATGCGATATTTATTGGCCGTGGCACGCTTTTCCCGATTGCTCTGGAAGGTGCTTTAAAACTAAAAGAAATATCCTATATTCACGCGGATGCTTATCCCGCCGGTGAGCTAAAGCATGGCCCAATCGCATTGATTGATCAGGATCTGCCAACCATAGCAATCGCATCGATGGATGGATATGAAGGCAAAATTAAATCTAATATTCAGGAGATACTTGCGCGCGGTGGCAAGGTATATTTATTTGCTGATGAGCGACTGGATGTGTCTGATCTGGGTGAAAACTGTTATGTGATGAAAGTTCCAGCAGTGGACGCAGATTTGGCGCCGATATTGTTTTCTATTCCGATGCAGCTGTTCTCTTATTTCGTCGCTCTGCGTAAGGGGACAGATGTTGATCAGCCGAGAAACCTGGCTAAATCGGTAACCGTTGAGTAGACAGACTATTCAATATGATAAACAGAAATTAAGTCTGTTGTTTCAAGCTATCAAAGTCATCTTATTCTATAAGGTATCTGTGATTCTGTCAGAGGCGTGTTTTTAAGAATGTTCTCACAGAGTATTAATGAGATACCAATACATCCGAGTTTTTCTAGTCACAGTGATGCGTTTATAGGTTTGGAAAGAAAACTGCATCAGTTGGCAGAAACCCGCTACCAATGTGAACAAAACTTTGCCCGCCGCCTATCCGACCTCTGCCCCGAAGACCAAATTTTCAAACTCAACAAAAAACTACAAAACTGGTGGTTACTGAATTTCGTTGAATTACAAAAAGAATTAAAAAAAGCTTTCAAAGCCAGTATCTCATTAGCCGAGCGCAACGACTGGCAGGATTATTTTGAAAGCGAACAACAAAAAAGAACCGAACTCAACA
>JAUVDN010000068.1 GCA_030595325.1 Gammaproteobacteria bacterium
AAAACCACGGTGGGCCGCCAGTTATCACGTAAGCTAAAAATGGAATTTTATGACAGTGACCTCGTTATTGAAGAACGCACCGGTGCTGATATACCGCTAATATTTGAAAAAGAAGGCGAAACCGGTTTCAGAAAACGCGAAACCGCGGTTATTGACGAATTGACTCAAAAAAAGAACATCATCCTCGCCACCGGTGGAGGCGCTATATTAAATGCTGAAAACAGAAACCACCTGGTTAATCGCGGTACGGTTTTTTACCTGAAAAGCAACCTGAATACGCTCATTCAACGAACCAGCAAAGATAAAAACAGGCCACTGTTGCATGCAGACGAACCCGCTGAAACCATTCTCCAGCGCCTGCTGGATCAACGCGGACCACTATATGAAAAAACCGCTGACTATATAATAGAAACAGCAAACAACTCGATTCACAACGTAATACAGGCTATTATTAAATCCCTTTGAATTTTTACAAAAAAGTAACTGTTCAGCATAAGATGAAAAAGGATGCAGGTACTACGCTGAATAATTAGCAGAAAAATACGCAAATGACAACATTAACAGTTGACCTGGGTGAACGTAGTTATCCCATTTATATAGACGGCGGCCTGCTCGGCCAGGCTGAATTATTACAGCAACATATTCCTGGTAATAGCGCCCTTATTGTCAGCAATGAAACCGTTGCTCCGCTCTACCTTGAAAAAACACAGTCCATGTTATCCGGGCTTAAACACCAGTCCGTTATTCTCCCCGATGGAGAAAAATACAAAAATCTTGAAGTATTAAACCAGATTTATGATGGTCTGCTGCGCAATCGATTTGATCGTAATACCACCGTTATCGCCCTGGGTGGTGGCGTAGTTGGCGATATGGCAGGATTTGCTGCCGCCAGCTACCAACGTGGGGTACATCTTGTTCAAATACCTACCACCCTTCTATCTCAGGTTGATTCCTCCGTCGGCGGTAAAACCGGCGTTAATCACGCACTCGGCAAAAATATGATTGGCGCTTTTTATCAACCCAGGGCGGTGATAGCAGATACCGATACACTTGATACCCTGCCCGATAGAGAACTAAGTGCAGGTATTGCAGAAATCATCAAATATGGACTGATCTGCGATATTGATTTTTTTGTCTGGTTAGAACAAAACATGCAGGCGCTGCTGGATCGGGATAAAAAAGCGCTGAGTCACGCCATCGAAGTCTCATGCCAGACCAAAGCTGATATAGTGGCCGCAGACGAACGTGAAAGTGGTAAACGCGCATTACTCAACCTGGGGCATACCTTTGGGCATGCTATTGAAAACGGCCTGGGTTATGGCGAATGGTTACACGGTGAAGCCGTTGCTGCCGGCATGTGTATGGCGGCCATCATGTCTAACCAGATGGGCTGGATGAATAATGAAGAAACCAGTCGTTGCATCAATCTAATTGAACAGGCAAAGTTACCCAGTAAAGCACCGGCTTTGATGTCCACTAAAAAATTTCTGCAGCTAATGTCTGTTGATAAAAAAGTACTTGATGGTGTTTTACGCCTGGTATTAATGAAAGGCATAGGTCAGTCACTGGTAACAGATGATTACACAGCAGAAGACCTGAACAAAGCCATTGAACACTCACTGACTAAATCTGAAACAAGATGATTAGTGCTGTAGGTTGGGGTGAGTTTGCGAACCCCAACCTACATACTGAACATGAACAAACATGAGCCAAGATGACCCAAGATGACTAAGCGAAATAATCCTGACAAACATAGCAGCTATAATGGTCATTTAGTCGCCTATGCATGCAATGATAAACAATCCATCGGGCGACGCTTTAACGAAACACACCCTACCTACCGCAATGAATACCAGCGTGACCGTGACCGAATTATTCACTCTGCAGCTTTCAGGCGGCTGGAATATAAAACCCAGGTATTTGTTAACCATGAAGGTGATCTGTTTCGCACCCGATTGACACATTCCCTTGAAGTGGCTCAAATCGCACGCAGCATATCACGCGAATTAGGACTACACGAAGATGTAACAGAGGCCATCGCACTGGCACACGATCTTGGCCACACCCCTTTTGGCCATGCAGGACAAACTGCATTAAACAATTGCATGAAAGACTTCGGCGGTTTTGAACATAATATTCAGTCATTACGTGTGGTTGATAAACTTGAACAAAAATATGCTGACTTTGATGGCCTCAATCTGACTTTCGAAACACGCGAAGGCATTTTAAAACACTGCGCAATTAATAACGCCAAAAAACTGGGTGATATCGGTTTGCGATTTTTAGATAAAACATACCCCAGTCTTGAAGCGCAGTTAACTGATTATTCAGACGAAATCGCTTATAACAATCACGATATCGATGATGGTATCCGTTATGGCCTGATTACTATGGATAGTTTATTAAAAATTGAATTATTCAGAGAACAATATGATATTGTCAATAAACGGTACACCGGACTGGACGATAAGAAACTCATCCATGAAATTATTCGCCGCATGATTAATGTTATGGTGATTGATTTAATTGACACCTCACGGAAAAATATAGCTAAAGCCAATTTAAAATCTATCTATGAGGTGCGTAATCAAAAACAACCCTTAATGGCGTTTAGTGACAGCATGACTGAAAAAAAACTGGAACTTAAACAATTTCTTCGCAAAGAACTCTATCAGCATTACCGCGTACATCGTATGACTAAAAAAGCAGCTGATGTTATTGATGCGCTATTTAATGCCTTTATAGATGACCTGAAGATACTGCCTACAGAAGCGCTTGAACACTGTAATATACTTAAAGATAAACACAGTGACAAAGGCCTGGCTCGCGGCATATCCGATTACATAGCCGGTATGACGGACCGTTATGCTATTGTTGAATATGAACGAATTTTCAACCCTCGTCAGTTATCCTTTGTTAACCTGATACCCTGATTTTCTACTGTCGTGGCCGGTCTAATCCCACAAAATTTTATTGATGACTTAATCGCACGAAGTGATATCGTTGAAGTCATCAATGCCCGTGTTCCGTTAAAGAGAAAAGGCAAAGAATATACCGCCTGCTGTCCTTTTCATAACGAAAAAACGCCTTCATTTACAGTCAGTGAGAATAAACAATTCTTTTATTGTTTTGGTTGTCACGCCAAAGGCAATGTCATCGGTTTTTTAATGGACTATGAGCACTTAAGTTATATAGACGCAATTGAATCGCTTGCTGCTGATGCACATCTTGATGTGCCTCATGAAAATGATGGCTTTGCCAATAAAAACAGGCAGGATAAACAACCTTTTTACGACATATTGAAACAGGCCAGTGAGCTATTTCAACAACAATTAAAAAACTCTGAACGTGCTATCGATTATCTTAAACAACGTGGCCTTTCTGGCGACATTGCCAAACAGTTTAAAATTGGTTACGCACCGGATGGCTGGGATTTTTTAATAAGTCACCTTGGACAATCCACAGACAACTTAAACAGTCTGAGTAAAACCGGTTTAATCGTTAATAAAGAAAACAATAAAACCTATGACCGTTTTCGTGACCGCATTATTTTCCCCATTACCGATCAACGCGGACGAATTGTCGGTTTTGGTGGACGCATACTTGATCAGGGCGAACCTAAATATTTAAACTCACCAGAGAATGCCGTTTTCCATAAGGGTTACGAGCTCTATGGCTTATTTGAAGTCAAACAGGCATTAAGGAAAATTGATCGCATCATTATTGTTGAGGGTTATATGGATGTCGTCGCTCTGGCACAACACGACATCAACTATGCAGTTGCATCACTTGGAACAGCCACCACTACAGAACAAATTCAAAAAACATTTCGCACGACTCACGAAATTGTTTTTTGTTACGATGGTGATAATGCCGGTAAAAAAGCGGCATGGCGAGCACTGGAAAACACACTGTCTGTTATTCGTGACGGTATGATCGCTAAATTTCTTTTTCTACCTGAAAAAGAAGACCCCGACACCATGGTTCGTAAAGAAGGTAAAGGGGCTTTTGAAACACGCATTAAAAACGCAACAACTTTATCTGAATTTTTATTTGAACATTTAAAGTCTGAATCTGATATCAGCAGCAAAGAAGGCAAAGCACAACTTGCCAGCAAAGCTAACGCCTTGATTCAGAAAATGCATAACAGCTTGTTTAAAGATTTATTAATTGAAGAGCTGTCAACATTAGTTGGTTTAAGCTACCAACATCTTGAATCAAAAATATCATCTAGCACTAAAAGCAGAAAACCCGCATTAAAAAAAGTTAAACCCCTTCGTAGCCAACAGGTTTCAAATAATAAAACACGACTTGCCGTTGCCTTACTAGTGCAAAATCCAGTACTTGCTTCACAGCATAAAGTGCCTGAAAGCTTTAAGCATGCTGTTAATAAAGGCCTGCCTTTACTGCACACATTACAACAAACCATCAATTCCAATACAGAAATATCTTCTGCAGCCTTACTTGAACGTTTTCGTGATAGTGAACTCGAAAACACACTGAATACTCTGTCAATGTTACAAACACCCGAAACAGAAAATAAGGAAAAAGTTATTGATACCTACAAAGAAATAATTGAACGCCTTAACATTGAAGATCGTTACGAATATTTAACGCATAAAGATGAAAGCGGAGAACAACTCACCACTGAAGAAAAGAATGAGTTTTTTGAGCTTTCCTTAAAATAGACGCTACACTATATATACTAACAGGACGGGGGTTACCTATGTGTCCGGTCTATACAGTACATCGACCCAACCTACCGCGCTTTGTGGCATCAAGCTAGTTTTTTTAGCGCCTCTTCCGCACTCGCCAGCAAATCCTCATCGTCCAAATCATCTTCATCCCGTAATCTAGGGTCGCCACAGTAGGCATCAACGTCTGTGAATAGTTTATTTAGCACATCATATGTGCGTTTGCTCGGCTGTAGTTACCAGATACCCCAAAGTCGCCAGCATGTTTAAATTTCTTTTGTAGCTGTTTTGCCGTTGCTGGAACAACCTTGCTAAAAGCACCTGGACTCTTTGTGGCGAGGATTTTTCCAGTAGTAATTACTCCCTTACCTGCTACAGGTCCCAGTACACCAAAACTAGAGCTTCTTACGCAATCTCCACAAAGGTTATTTATATTATCATGCGCCTCAAAACCTAGGTTAAGAGCTTCCAAACCAGCAGTAATTAAGATTGGGACAAGTATTGGTAAACGTCCATCAGGATCCACAAACCGATAAGGATTATCATTTGCATAGGCATAGCGATTAAAACTATGGATATTATCTTCCTGAAAACCCACCGGATCAATTCCCATAAATCGGCCAACAACGGGCTCGTAGTAATACGCACCGAAGTAGGAGAGCTGTAACAGAGATTGTGTGTTTAGCAATGGTTGAGGATGTCGTCGTAAATGACGTGTTGAACATCGTGCCCGATACTGCTGCGGCGCTCACTAGCGGCAATAGAAAGCATGTGATAAATATCAGCATCCATGCAGAAATTAATTTGCGGATCGTAGCCATGTCAGATCAATCTTCTTCGAGCGAAATTTAGCTTTTTACGTTCTGAACCACTGAGCTTCTCATCTAAGGGACTCAGCAATTCTACAACTCTGGTGTAGTCCTTCTCCCTCCATGCTGCTTCGAGAAGACTACGCATCTGTGCCAGTTCTGCCTGCACTGCGTATTCAGCACAATCTGCATCACGAAAGGCAGAGACCTTTGTAAAGGCGGTGTCATCACCCGTGAGCAAATCCTGACCATGTTGCTTCAAAAGACCAGCAAGGACAGCAACAAACTTCTTCAGGCTCTCACTCGTCGTTACCTGAAAAGCTGCATGGGCATCCTGAGATGCAACACCCTTGCTGCGGACGACCTCCCCCAGATCGTGTGGCACATCACGCGATCCGTAGAAATTGTCATTGCGGCCAATGGAACAAGAAAGCTCATAGGAACGAGTACCGTCAAAAACAACACGTACAAAGACATCAGCAGACTCGTACGACACGAGCCAAGGGGATGTTTCTGTACAACGAAAGCCATATTCCTGTTCCAGAAAATGGAATGCTTCCTTGACCGAATCTGTAAACCCTAAGTCCATAACGCAACCCATCAGTTTACAGGTGGATGATAGGCCCCGTTCTGGGGGTTATACTTCCAGCCTCTTGTTTCCAGAAGTTGACGTTCAGCATTTAAGAAACGACCACTAGATGTTGGCGTTTGACCTGAAGGAATCTGAGCCCCAGTCCTCGGATTTCGATATGAATCGAAGATCGGTTTACCCTTACCCATTTCCTGACGTAAAAAGCCTGAATTCTGTTTCCAGTTTGCTTTTGGAGAGCCCTTATTCGGGAGATTTAACATACGATCTCCCATCTTCCATCCTTGAGAGGTCATAGTCGTAGACTTACCCGACCTGAACAGGTTCAAACCAGCATCTGCACTCTTTGTGGCTACTTTTGCTCTATCATCAATTATCTGCTTGAAAGAACGGTTTTCATATGTGCGGCTAGTCGCAATCTTGCCACCTGCCCCCAAACCAGGCCCGTACCCTGCATCAAGCGAATACGGATTTAATCGTTTTGTTCGTATATCAAAAGGCTGTTCGCCATCAGGATCCACAAACCGATAAGGATTATCATTTGCATAGGCATAGCGATTAAAACTATGAATGTTGTCTTCCTGAAAACCTACCGGATCGATGCCCATGAACCGACCAACAACGGGGTCGTAATAACGCGCACCGAAGTAGGAGAGCTTTGTATCCTCATCAAATACTTTGCCAGTAAACCATTGTTCATTGGCTCCACTGTCGGTGTTCTGAATACGTTCGCCATAAGGTCGATAAGATTCTCGCCATAGTAGATTGCCACTCTCATCTGATGCAGCGACAGGTGAACCTAAAGCATCAGAATGCAGATAAACAACTTGTTCGGCTGCTTGTACTGTGAAGGACAGGCATAGCCAAATTAGCAGTATGAGTATATTAACTTTCAAGTACTCTGCCTCCTTAGATCTCTATAACGATTATCGCCACTCAGCAATAATATCGTTGTATTCCAGATAATTCGATACGCCGGAAACAGCGGATTCCACTGACCGCCTAGAGAATACACCGTCGGTGCGCTCACACAAGGTATCCAAGCGTTCTGCATTTTCCCTCCAATCCCCAGGATTCTCATAAAATTTCAGTAAGTGGAGAGAGCCATCACCAAGCGTTTCTGCTGAGATAACTTCAGCGGACAAACTGGCCAGGTCAACATGATGCTTGTTCAGCAACTCGTCGGATAACAGCGTGTACCAGTAAATACCAGGGATATATTTATCCAAGTCATGGCCTATCCCGCTTTCTATGTGATTCATGCCAAGGGTAATGAAGTAAGTGTTTCGGTGATCGTGCTCACTGCTTACTTTTTCGTGAGTGATTACATAACTACCATCGGCGTCAGGCAACCTTTCTTGATTCTCACCAGCAAACCCGAAGATGGGCGTAACCGATGCCAGTGTTTGAAAAAGCAAAGGGATATACGAGTAGAGCACCTCATCCTCCACATCACAATAAATCTTTGAATATCCTCGCTCATGTATGGAAAGGTCATACAGACAAGCGTCAGCAAAGAGAATAAAACCAGCAGGGTTACAGGCTATAAATTTCTCAAGACGCTTCTTGTTTACAACCTCATCTTTCTTGCTTTTGAGGGTTTCTTCCTCACTAAAATATCTTGGTTGCAGATGCGTCGGCAATGCCTGCAATGAATCAATCACCTGTTGGATATTCCTGTTATCAAAATATACCACAACCTCTACCGGCATTATTGCGGCCCCAAATCTGGGCGGCGAATAATGTTTTCTCCACCAAATCTTCGTCTAGCGGGCCTACTAACATGAGTCTTACTACCAGTAATCAGAACAGGTGTACGCCCAGAATTTCTAGCTGCTTCCGTTTGTATCCGTATCTGCCTGGTGCAAGATACACTGATGCAATCCTTAATCTCAATGGATTGTCGTTTCGTCAGTGCATCAGGTATCGAAGCACCTTCGCCTGTTCGCACTTTCTGCGTATTTTTAGAGAGTCCCAGATTATTAAGAACACGCTGTTCAGCCGCACGGCCTCGCGCCAGTGGACTTTTTGTAGCCAGCCTACTAATTTTACCAGCTTTCAGTAGTTGCCCCGTACCTGGCACTGGACTAATAACACCTACAAGGCTAGCAGCAAAATCTGCCGCAGCAACATTTATGCCTACACCAGACTGAACAGCACTTACAAGTTTTACTGTATCTACTGCCAGAAAAACAACATCAATAGGACTTTCACCATCTGGATCCACATATCGATAAGGATTATTATTTGCATACGCATAACGATTGAAACTATGAATATTGTCTTCCTGAAAAGCTACCGGATCAATACCCATAAAACGCCCGACAACCGGATCATAGTAACGGGCACCAAAATAGGAGAGTTGTGTCTCTTCATCGAAAATCTTGCCGGTATACCACTGATCATTGTCGCCGTTATCGGTGTTCTGAACCCGCTCGCCATAAGGTCGGTAAGATTCTCGCCATAGTAGATTGCCGCTCTCGTCTGATGCAGCGACAGGTGAACCTGATGCGTCAGGGTGCAGGTACACAATTTTTTCGGCCGCTTGTGTTGCATAGGACAGGCTCAGCCACACTAATAGCATGAATGTATTTAACAACTGTTTGATGTTATTCATTATTAATATTCCTCTTATGGCGCAGCCAGTACCATTTGTTGAATAAGAATCAAATCGGATATTGTGACAGCCCCATCGCCTCCGGTAGCGGGGTATACGTCACCATGCACAATTTGATCTGGAGTCAGAGTTATTAAACCCAATACATGACGTGTGACAAGCAAAAGATCTGCAACATTTACCTCGCCATCTGCATTAATGTCGCCATCAGGTGGTATGGGGAGGGGATTAGTGCCTGCCAGGTATTCTTCCAGATTAGTAGCGCCATCACCATCAGCATCTTCGCTTGCATCAGCCGGGTTTAAAGGATCAAACCCGTATAAAATCTCGAAGCTGTCTGGCATGCCATCATTGTCGTCATCCGGGTCAGCATTATTGCCAATACCGTCCAGGTCTGTGTCTACGCTTTCGGTCGGATCTAACGGGAAGAGGTCTGCCCCATCATTGGTGCCATCGCCATCAGTGTCGGCCAATATGGGGTCGGTATCTACATCAGGAGTATAAGAAGATGGATCACCGTCTCGATTAACTTCATCAAAATCTGTCAAGCCATCGCTATCAGTGTCAGACAAGCCAGGGTTAGTACCTAAAATCAACTCACGTGCATTATCCAGGCCATCACCATCGGTGTCATTGAGTATTAGTGATACTTGTTGTGCACCAAGATAAACGTACTCTTTGAAGAAAACCCTTGATGCATCATATATACCCAGTAGGTTGCCAGCATTTGAATAGACGTAATATGTATTATTCCCATTTTTTACGCGTTTAATGCGCTGGTTATTACCATCGTATAAATTTGTTGTAGTAACTGCACCTGTTGTAGAACTTTGCATACCAGCGGCATCATTATAAATAAAGCTACTGGTTCCATTATTTGTCACGTTGCCATAATTATCGTAGGTAAAGCTATAACTTTTTGCTCCAGTTATACTGGTTAAACGGTTGGCTGTATTGTAGTTATAATTAAGATTGGTTGAACCGATATTTTTTGAAGAAATATTACCCGCTATGTCATAATTTATGGAACCTGATCCCCAAGCGCCATTTGCTGTATCAAGTCGGTTTATATTGTCATAACCCAATGAGAGGTTATATTGGGCGTCGATTGCATCATTTATTGAAGTGATATTACCAACATTATCGTAACCGTAATCAAGCTCGACGATATTCGAATTAGTTATCCTGTCTATCCAGTTACGGTTCGTCAACGTTAGATTAGTTGTTTTATTGTTTGCGTAAACTAGCTGCTGAGGCTGGCCAGATGGAAAATAAGAAACTGAGCTTAGATATGGTGATACTTTAGTCGGCCTACCTAGGTCATTAGGTGTGTATGTAACGATTCTTCCGCTTGGGTATTTGATGGTATTGATGCTATCCAAACTGTTTAATGTGTAATCAATCAGAAACGATAAACCATCGATAATGTGCGTTTCTTTATCGAGATTATCATTGTTATCATAAACAAAGTTTTTAATCGCTATATTGCTGGACACCGAGGTTATATTATCGTTTTTATCATAAACCATAATCACATCGGGTGTGCTACCTGGGTAATTAATATTTGTCAGACGATTCAAATCATCATATGTATATGTCGTTGTGCTTGACACCCCAACTTTGCGAGACGTCATATTGCCATTACTATCACGACCAAAAGTGGTTGTACCTGTTTCAGGATCTACGATTGAAGTTAAATACTTCAGGGAGTTGTAATTGTAGGTTCGGGTTTTTCCGCCTTGTGCAACAGATGTTATTTGGCCTAGCTTATTACGATTTACAATCATTGTTACACTTTCTGGCGCATCTATGCGAACCAACTCCTTGTCGTCAGGGTCACCATATGACCTATAAGTGTATGTGGTATCAATTACACGCTCATTCCTTACTCGAACTTTATTAGAAGACAAATATGTCAGTGTTTTAACGGTGTTATCTGCATTAGCGACTCTGGTCACACGGTCAAGAATATCGCTTACAAAAGTTGTACCGCTAGTAGTCGTGCCCGGATAAGATTCAAAAGTCTTCTGGCCAACGGCATTGTATGACGTCTTAGTATTTATACCTTCTTGATTAATGTTGATGGTTCGACCAAAACCATCAAATGTCCTGGTATCTTGAAAAGTCCCTCTTGTCAGTGCACGTCCAGAACTGGTCCAATTTACACTGACATCACTATTTATTGGCAGATTAATGTAGGTAATACGGTTTAAATGATCATATATATAGGATGTAGTTTTACCTCGACCATTTGTCTCTGATGCTATGGTGCCATCATCATTAACGACTCGGGTAATACTTACAGCTTCCGGATGATTTTCTGTTCGTGGCACACCTCGTTTATAACTACTTAACGTGGTGGTTTTCAATCTAGCGTCTTTTACACTACTTACATCGCCAGCACTCGAATACGTATACTGTGTTGTTGCACCATAACGGTTTTCACTTTGTAGATTACCTGTGCTAAAAAAAGTCCTGTCAATGTTGCCAGAAACCCCTGGAATAGTTTCTCTATCGACCTGGTTAATAATCCATTTAGAGGTGTTCGTGTAATAAGTTAAATCTGTTTGTTTGGTATCATTACCTGATTCTTCAATCCTTTTCGGGTTACCATAGATATCATACTGTGATGCTGGAAGTGTCGTTGTGTAATTTGTACCTTCGCGATTAATGATTTTTTGAATGAGGATCGGCGCATAACTATCTGGGTCTAATAAAAACCCATATGATCTAGCGGAACGTTTATAGGTCTCCAAAGATATCGTTTGTTTATCCCATGTGTACGTCTCAGTCTGCGTTAATGTCGAACCAGTATATGATTTTTTTGATTTTAACAATCCTATTTTCCAAATCGCTCCTTGCCCCGATGAGCGCACTCCAAAGTGTTCATAAATATACTTACCATTGGGCGTGGTAACTGTCGTTTGGTCTCTTGTACTATTTTGGTTATAGCTCCATATCCATGTACCAGCCAAAACATTTGGACCACTTGTCGTTTTACGCGTAATTACATGTGTAAGCGTCGCATTTGGGTCTGCCGTATCAAATTGCACGGTACTATATTGATAGTTGATTACACCATTATAGGGATATGTTACCTGTTTTAATGCTGATGGGGCGGCAGACACCGAAGTTGTATTATATGTATAACGCCACTTCAAGCCGTCCGGTCTTGTTACCTGAGTCAAATGATAATGATCTGTTCCTACTCCAGAGATAAGTGTATAACCATAATTCCATGTCTGTCCGTTTGCAGCAATGGAAGATAATAAAACTTTATTACTGGTCTTGTTTATATAGTTAAAAGTGACGGTGCGACCATCACTGGAAGTTATATTTTTTAGTATGGTATATCCGGTGCTTGCAAGATCTTCGTAATTAATCGTGATGGAGTTGTTATTTCGATCGAGAATTTTTGTTACATACCATTGATAAGGGGGAGCCGCAGCGCGAATATCAAGATACCCGAGTTCATAGGAAATACCATCAGGCGACTTTATAACCAATCCGTTAAAAGTGCCTGCTGTTGATGTACTGAATTGCTTACACTCGGCACTCCACCGATCTTTGGTCATATAAAGAGGGTTGCCAGAGCTAACAGTTTTCGAGTTAAACAGCATTTTCTGGGAACCATCGGGTAACTCGAATATTGGATTGTCATCCAAGTCGGTAGCATTTGTATCGTTACAAGCATCATTGCCAACAGGCCAACTCCCTGGCTTTATAAGGCGACCAAAATGTATATTCCAGCCAACACCCGTAGGTGTTCTCATGCCTAATGTTCCTTGAGGATGGTTATAGGAGCGTTGGATTTTGATGTCTAAGCCACCGTTGCCAGGGATTAGCATATCTACATAATGGCGTTGAAGACTTCCAGAAAAAGGGTCAATATGCTCGTTAATATTTTGGTTTAAGTAATCGTGCTGCGGATTGAGGCCTAGCTCTGCGTAGTAGTCAGTCAGGATGTCCGCACGAACAGACTGTAAAAAAGACAACATGCAAATACATATAATGACACTGTGAATAAGTTTATTAATCCGTATTTGCATAAAATCGTCCTATTGTAAATTCACTTTCCAAAACACTATACCCTCGTAAAAATTTAAAGGGAAGTTATTGTTTTAAGAAAATATTTCGCAAAACAATTTGACACGGACGCCATTTGATGGATAATGTGGTTCAACAGCGCCAATTTGTCTCAGATTGCGGGCGCTTTATAAATCCAGCTAAAGCGAGCTTCGGTACAAAGAATATCGAAAACCCGCTTTAGCAACAGCTTAAGCGGGTTTTTTTACGTCCATGGATGGACTGTATATCTCAAGGAGCCAGGGAGGCGGTGAGATGAATGTCCAGGGATGGACCGTATGTCGCAATGAGCCATGGATGGCGGTGCAACAAATGTCCATGGATGGACGGTATATCGCAAGAGCGGTAATGGGGGAGGAGTCAATTTGATTAAAGCAGGTTAATTTTGAATACAGTCTCAACTAAATTGACTCCAACACCTGAGATTAACATTTGAACAAAATTAAAGATTTACCGGCATAGTCCGCTAATAATACTCATACACATTAAGAAGGTAAAACATGAGCAACTATTTATTTACATCCGAATCTGTCTCAGAAGGACACCCAGATAAAATCGCTGATCAGATTTCTGATT
>JAUVDN010000029.1 GCA_030595325.1 Gammaproteobacteria bacterium
TGACTTATATGCCGTTTTATCATTTATTGCCTGCAGGCCACTTTCGTAATCAAAGCGCTTAAACATCTGATTCAAAATCCAGTGTAAATAAGATTCGCGATAGCGGTCAGTAGTCGTTCGTAACTCTGTCATCGCTTTATGAAAACTATTCTCTATCCTCAACTGTCTTTTTATTTTTTCAGCACGCACCTGTATTCTTGTCTTTAAGCGGCGTCTACGTATTCTGGATAACTTTTCTGAAGACATTACCATGACCTCTCAGCTATATAATTCACTATAACTGCAAGTATGAAGCATCAGTAAATAGCCGCTTGGCTAATCACGCCGAATACTTAACAAATCACGCCAAAACCCTGACACACAGCTTTATATTGACAGTTCCACATCGGCAGTCACACAGTAGGCGGAAATTGTAAAAACTTAACCGTCACTGGTGATAACGATTCGTACGCTAAAGATACAACATAATCAGATAAGGGCTGACAGGTACTAAACTGCCAACCTTTGATTTTTTCATTGTTGTCATCAGATGAATCAGCGAGCGATTTTACTACTGCATCACCTCCATCAGGGTCTATTTCAAAATAAAATTTATCTGCAGAATCAGAGAGCCCTATTCCCAATGCTTTTACATACGCCTCTCTTAGCGTCCATAAATAATAAAAATCCTGCTGCGAATTCTCAGACAATTTCAAATAACTCTGCTCTTGCTCAGAAAACATACGCTGAGCTACACCCGCTAAATTATTTTTTCTTTTGATGTATTCGGCATCTACCCCAAGCGGCCCACACATACTAATTGCGCAGACACTTAAACCATGTGTATGACTAATATTAAAATAGACTTTACTCTCATCCGGCAATCTCTTTAATTCAGGTTTACCGTGCTCACCCACACTAAAACTCAACTTCGATGCTTTTCTACCTACACACTCTGAAAGCAACAGCCTCAGCATTGCATGCGCAACCAGATAACTCTGCTTATCCTGCTCAAATTTAAAGCGATAATATCTTTCCAATTCTTCAACTGACAATACTGACCTGAAAGCATTAAGCTGCGCTTCATCTCGAAAATCATCAGGCGAACAAAACCAGACATACACTTCTTTTTCCAGATTATTTAGCATTTCCAACTTATCTGAGTCATCAACCATAGTTATATATTACTGCACTATTTTTCAACAATTGCTCTGTTTCGCTGCCATAAGTCGCAACACTCAATATTACATTTCTCCTGTTTTGGAATTTAAACAAGCGACCAGCGACCACCTGAACTTTAGTCTTCCAGCAGATGAGAAATAGCTTCACCATAAAATGTTTTTGCGACATCCCAGCTACCAGGATTAATAGAATCAACGATATCTGCATAGATAATCATAGGACTTAAGCCATCGACATTATTATTACCCGCATAAGCTGGCGACCAAAAGTTTTTATACATACAAATTTCACCCTCATCATCCCTTCGCAAGCCGTAATAATCTGCAAAGTCTTTTTGCTTTGCCTCCGATGAGAAATAGATAGTTATCGATTCCGGTGCCATAAAAGGTGTTGGTTTAGCGACGATTACCTCACCACCCCACAGACCTTGAAATTCAGTAGGATCAGCTTTTTGCCACCAGTTTTTATCATCGCTGGTATAGCAGGCCATAATCTGTTTTGGGCGCAACTTCTCCAGATAACCATCCACCCAGCGTTCATACAGTCGTTTTTTGTTCACCAGGCGTCGCTGACCATCATCGAGAATATACCCCGAGGCATGCAAATCATCCATTACCGGGCCCACGCTACCCAGCGCTATATTCACCTTATTAGAAATATCACGATAGGAGGCATGTAAAAAACCTGGCTGGTTAAAGATTGCAAATATTAACTTTAAACCCGCAGAGTTAAATGCCCGTCCACGGACACGTTTACTGCGTAACTGACCGGCCTTTTTACCTTTGACATAACAATTAAACTGTTTATTTTTAATCGATATATTGCCCGCACAATCCACAAATGATACAGAACGCTGGCGTAGCTTTTCTGCCATTACCGGATTAATAAAATCGGCAAAAAGAATTGTATTGGCTGGCATCGACTTTATCTGCGCAATCAGTGCAGCAATGTCTTTCTGGGGCGCCCACGACTGCAAAAATATCGCATAGGTTAAACCGAGATCATGACTACTTATGGTTTCGACGTCATCTTTGTTCTCCCCTCCCTTAGATAAGAAGAACAAATCAACATTTGAAGCCAACCCTTTATCTTTTACAATACAGTCATTTAATTGCTTTAATGCCTGTTGCAGCAACTGTTTTTTCTCCACTACCACCCCTTAACATATTAATTATAATCAGTTCAAAATTATTGAACGAATACTACCACACTCTCTAACTCATTGAATTTATTTATTAATCACGATATAAAATAAATACTGTTCATGCGAACGGCTTGACATAGCGTTGAGAATAAAAATACTGTAATCAGGAGCATTGCTTTTGCATTCAACTATGCTCCATTTAAGCTAAAACTATTAACCAAGCACCTTTCTATAAACCGTCAAATTTGGAGCAATGTGTTAGATTCTTTTCAAGAGATTGACCTATATCGCGCACAGCATCTGTTTAAAAACGCCTTTTCTGCCAACATAGCCATGTTCGCAGGTATTGCACTAATCGGTACATATTATTACGTATCTGTCGGTGCGCCATTACTTATCTGGATCATTACCATGAGCCTGATTGCTGGTAGCCGAATCCTTATTGCCCAGCAATACTTTATCGACCAGAAAAAAGGCTTTAAGCGCTTAAGCATCCAAAACTGGTTGAACTTATACATTGCCTCATCTCTATTATTTGGTATAACTAGCGCATCGCTTGTTCTCTGCATGCCCGATAACATGAAGCCGGCAGATATAAGCGTTATGTACATCGCATTCTTTTCAACGATGGCTGGCTCGATAACGTCATTGTCCATCGTACTGCCTGCTTATCTATCTTTAATTACACCGATTTTCATCGCCTCTTTTACTTTCTCTTTCTTCGTGCCATCAAGGCTAACTTTATTCATCAGCACTGCTTCTCTCATCTTTTATATATTTATCGTTACCTCTGCTCGCTTACTCAATAAACGATACGTACAAAACTTTGCACTGATTATCGAAAACGATACATTGATTGATAAATTACATGAAGAGAATATACAAAAAGAGCTTGCACAAAGAAAACTGATACGTAACCAGGAACTGCTCGAAGAAAAGGTTGCCCAACGCACCAAAGAACTTAGTAATATCAATGATATTCTGGTCGACGAGATCAACGAGCGCCGCCGCATCGAATCAAACCTTAAACATATCGCACACCATGACGCATTAACCAACCTGCCTAACCGACTACTACTTGATGCCCGATTAAATCATGCCATCAAACGGGCGAAACGCAGCGAATTACAAGTTGCGGTCATGTTCATCGATCTCGACCACTTCAAAACAATCAATGACAGCCTCGGGCACGACGTTGGCGATCAGCTACTCATCTCTGTCAGTAACCGGCTATTACACTGTGTACGAGAAGACGACACCGTTGCACGCTTGGGTGGCGATGAGTTCATCATTATAATCGAACAGGTTCAGGACATCGGCAACCTTGACGCTTTGCTTAAAAAGATTATGAAAGTAACGTCACAGACTGTGTCTATCAATAACCATGAGCTAAGCACATCCGCCAGCATCGGCGTAAGCATTTTTCCTGATGATGGTAAAAACGCAGAACAACTGATGCGCAATGCCGACGCTGCCATGTACCACGTAAAAGAAAACGGCCGTCATAAATACCATTTCTATACCCGTGACCTTACCGCGACAGCGTATGACCACGTCATTTTAGAAACCGATCTAAAGCGCGCGATAACTAAAGAACAAATACTGGTCTATTACCAGCCACAGGTCCTATTAAAAACCAGAAAGATTGTTGGCGTAGAGGCGCTAGTACGCTGGAACCACCCTGACTTAGGCATATTGCCACCAAAACAATTTCTGCATATCGCAGAAAAAGCTGGTTTGATGAACGCTATTGGTGAGACGGTTCTAACCACCGCCTGCGAACAGATGGTCAAATGGAAACAACAGGGACTGCCGATTGAAACAGTGGCCGTCAACATAGCTGGCGACCAGATTCACCATACTGATCTGGTGGCAACGATAAAAGCCATACTTCAGAAAACAGGATGTAAAACAGAGTGGCTTGAGCTTGAAATTACCGAAGATTTCATCATCAAGAAAACCAAAAAATCTATCTCTACCTTACAAAGATTAAGAGACCTTGGTCTGTCACTGGCAATAGACGATTTTGGTACTGGTTACTCATCGCTGAGCTATTTAAAACAACTGCCGATTAACAAACTAAAAATAGACCGCTCCTTTGTCAGCGATATAGACCATGATAAGGAAGATGCTACATTGGTACAGGCGATTATCGCAATGGGTAAGAGTCTGGGCTTGAGATTAATTGCTGAAGGCGTAGAACATCACTCTCACGAAGCCTTTTTGAGTGAGCACGGTTGCGAGTATGCGCAGGGCTATC
Organism: Gammaproteobacteria bacterium; assembly: GCA_030595325.1. GTDB lineage: Bacteria > Pseudomonadota > Gammaproteobacteria > SZUA-229 > SZUA-229. The sequence goes on from JAUVDN010000029.1 coordinate 4,566, forward strand.
TTTACTCTAAACCTGTACCTGCAGAAGTAATTGAAAAATTGCTTCTCAACAAGGATGAAGAACGTCGCAAGAACATTAAACTTATCTCAAAGTAGTGCGATTACCATTTTACTCATCACATTCAGATACCAGTGCTGCATACTTTAGGCTGTCTCGCAGTTCTTTAATCTCATCATCGAGCGTATCTTTCTGACAGACCAACTGTGTCGACTTACGTAATGGACGACCGTGTATTTTTTCAAACTGCGACTCTAGCTGTAACACCAGGTTACGAACCATATCTTCAGGAAACTCACTAACTTCAAGATAACTGAACAACGCTTTGTTAATGTCAAATGGGTAACACTGAAAACGATCAACATGCGTTTCAACCATAGACCAGAAGAAAGAGTGCACATTACCAGCCTCGAGGCTCTTATCATTGAGCCGTCGACTGGCAAGCTCACCTATCTGATTTAAATTCAATTGTGATATTTCTTGCTGCAAAAAATCCTGTCGCGCTATTTTTTCAAGTACTGACAATTCTGCTGATAAAAGCTCGGGAGATAATAATTCAGAGGGTAGTAATTCATCGCAGAGATGATTGAATTTATCTTCTGCGTTTAAGACGGTGCTATTGTGCTTTTGTTGTTTCAATGCTTTTATTATTATTTTTCCGCCACTACGCCCCATTACTTAAGCATGAGTCGTTGTTATGAGCCTCTACGGAAGCATGATTAAAAATACTTTCTGTAGGACGCAAATTACAAATTAAACATCTAGCGCGTCACCATTAAACTGCTAATTGCATCTTAAATCAAGCCTTAATTACAGACGGCCAAATTACAACTTATTAAAAACAAATAAGCGCTCATTTTCATCCTTAAAAGCAGGGTCTTTTGCTATCAATTACACCTTGAAACCGATAAGATTCCAGAAAATTTAGCGTCAAATTTAGTGTTCATTTTCTTTACACTTTTATATTTATAAAATAACAGCAACTTATTTAAGTTATTGAATCTAAAGCATATATTATTTTTAGCATGATTATTGCATAATCAATATATTACCGCGCAGAGTTTACAAACTCGTTGAGTTTCTACTTTTGCTTATATGCCAAAAAGAATAATTTGCAAACGTTGTTATCCGTTATTAATAAATGAAACTAAAAGCAAAACAAATCTTGCAAAAAGTAGATATCGACAAGCTTCCCAGCTTGCCGCATGTTTTGCTACAGCTACTCGATATCTGTCACGATGAGAGTATGTCCTATAGTGACCTTGCCGCCATATTAAGACAGGACCCGGGTCTATATGCCCGCATTTTCTCCGTCTGCCACCGCAACCATTGCGGCGATAATAAACAACCCGACAATTCAGCGCAACCGTCTACTCGATCGATAGAGCACTCACTGCAACAGCTCGGTATCAATACAATTAAAAGTATTGCCGTAACAGCAACTGTCCAGCAATTTTTCTCTCGCACCAGCCTCGAACGCACCAACTTTCTAAAACAGCATTGGTATCATTCAATCTATTGCGCCAACGTTGCCGAATCAATCGCCAAGCAATGTAACTACAGCAATCTTGATGAAGCTTATACAACAGGTCTGTTACATGACATCGGGCAGCTTGTTCTTGAAACTGCCTTCCCGGAAAAATACACCACCACTTTTGCACAGCTGAGTGAAGATGAGTATTTTTATACGCTGGAAAAAGATGAGTTTGAGTGTACCCATCAACAAGTTGGCGCCGAACTGCTTAGCCAACACGGTGAAAACAGTTTTGTTTATGACGCCGTGTTATATCACCACGAATCGGTAGACCGTATTCGTGATGCACACCCGCTGGTAAAAATAATCAATCTGGCAAACATGCTCACCAGTAATTATTTTAAAGAAGAAGACCAGCAGGTATTTGATGCTGGCGAAGAATTACTCGGCCTTAGCAAACCACTGCTCCTTGAAATACTTGAAAAGTCACAGGAACGCGTCAAGCACGTTGCAACCGGGCTTGAGATTGATCTAGTCATCGATGGCATCGATGGCGAAACCGCTAAACAACAAAATGCCGGCGATGAGTTTAAACAGGTTCAACTTGCTGAACAGGTACGAAACATTGCCCTGCTAGACGGAATCCATCAGCACCTGTCTCGCAGTGAAGGCGAAGACGCCCTGTTGCATATCATTTCGCAACATGCCGGCATCCTGTTTGGCGTCAACCAATGTATCTTATTTTTGTATGATGCCAGCAGTGATCGGGTGACAGCTCTACCTGGTCATAATCAACCGGCACAATTATCCGACATTTCAATACCGTTAACTTCCGGACGCAGTCTGGTCACCGATGCCTTACTGGACAAAAAAGCCAACCATTCATTCGACAGTAATCCAGACAGTCTTGCCATCATCGACCGACAATTAATCGGCATAACGCAACAACCCGGCATGATCTGTTTGCCGATGATGATGAATAACGCCGCCATCGGCACGCTGATTCTGGGCGTTGATGACGCGCAGCATGAAAACTTATGGAAGCAACTGCCGCTGCTCACTCGATTTGTTAATGAGATAGCACACACGATAAGCGCCAGCGCACCAGAAACAAAAACCGAAGATCAAACCGCTCAACTGGAACAAAGAATCCGTGAGGTCATACACGAAGTCCGCAACCCGCTGAGCATCATGAACAATTACCTCGGCATTCTCAGCTACAAGCTGGAAAGTGACAAACCAGCACAGGAGGATGTACAGACCATAAAATCAGAGATCGAACGCATCAGTCAGATTCTCAATCAGCTCACCGATCCTGAAAAACCCACTGATGAAACCTCACCGGTAGACATAAATGCAATCATTGCAGACCTCACTCATGTCTTCCAGACCTCCCTCTTCGCCAATAAAAACATCCAGATTTCACTCGATCTGGATGAACGCATTAGCACCCTGCACAGTAACGCCAACGCCCTCAAGCAGATTTATACCAACTTAATTAAAAATGCAGTTGAGGCACTTCCAACAAATGGCCAACTTATGGTCTACACTCAAGATTATGTAAACGTTGATGGTAAAGAGCATATCGAGCTCTCTGTCGCTGACGATGGACCAGGTATAGCTATTGATATCCTGCCCAAGCTGTTTTCACCGGTGGATTCCACCAAAGGGGCTGATCACGCTGGGCTAGGACTGACAATCGTCAAAAACCTGGTCAATGAATTACATGGATCAATTAGCTGTAGAAGCAGTGATAAGGGTACAAGTTTCCATATCCTGCTTCCAAAAGACTAAGAGACCAATATAAGTTGCTGAATTGCAACAGTATAATTAAAAAATAAATGAACAAAATGCACACTCTGGAGCGTGCTAAATATAAAATAATAAAGTAAAAGTTGGGCGACTTTTGCGAAGCAGAGTGAAAAAATGAGTATTAATGAACAGAAAATTCTCGTAGTCGACGATGATCCTGTCGTACTAAAAAGTTTAAAAGACTTATTGGCCGTAAGAGGCTTTAATCCAAACACCGCTATCGGTGGTCAAGAAGCAATTTGCCAGCTTGACCAGAATGATTATGACCTGGTGTTACTGGACTTACACATGCCGTACGTGAACGGGCATGATGTTATGGAGCATATACGTGCCAATAAGATAAACACATCCGTCATTATTGTCAGTGGTGAAACCTCATTTGAAGCAGCTAAAAACGCCTGCTCTCAAGGAGCATACGACTTTTTACGTAAACCGTATGCCACCGATGAACTGATTATCACCATCAATAATGCGCTTAAGGAAAAGCGCTTAGAAAAACAAAATGGATTTATGCAAAAGCAATTAGCAGAGTCTGAGCGTTTACACCGCTACATCGTAAATACTTCGCCAGACATCATCTACATCTTGGATCAGGACGGCCATTTCACTTTTATTAACGAACGCATCGAAAGCCTGCTGGGTTTTAGTAAAGAAGAAATTGTCGGCAAGCATTATTCATTTCTGGTGCATCACGATGATATGGAACAGGCGAAATACGTATTTAATGAGCGTCGCATCGGTACCCGAGCCGCAAAAAATATTGAACTACGATTAAAGTGCAAAGATGACGGCAAATCTCGTCACTTTAACAACCGCACATTACCCATCGAGCTTAGCGCTATGGGCATGTACACCGCTGAAGATAACCCAAAAAATTCTTACACTGGCACCTACGGTGTTGCTCGTGACGTTACTGAGCGAAAGATTGCCGAAGATACCATTAACTTTCAGGCCTACCATGACCTGCTTACAAAATTACCAAACCGTGCACTGCTGAATGACCGTTTGAGTCTGGCTATCAATCAGGCAAAGCGTGAAAATGAAATGCTTGCGGTTATGTTTCTGGATCTGGATCGATTTAAAAACATCAACGACAGCTTGGGGCATATGATTGGTGACGAGTTATTGCAACAGGTAAGCGTACGATTAAAAGAATGTATTCGTGCGGCTGACACATTAGCCCGCTTTGGTGGTGACGAATTCACTTTGATGCTACCTAAATTACATAACGGTCAGGAAGACGCCAGCAAACTTGCTGAAAAAATCACTAAAACATTAAAACAGCCTTTCAACGTTGACGGTCACGAACTTTATGTCAGCGCCAGTATCGGTATCGCGATGTATCCACAGGATGGCACTAGTATTGACAGCCTGATCAAACACGCCGATGTCGCCATGTACCATGTCAAAGGTCAGGGCAAAAACGGTTACCAGTTCTACTCTAATGAAATGAACGTGCCTTACATTGAACGACTTTCGATGGATACCGGCATTCATAAAGCTCTGGATAATAATGAATTCAACCTGGTCTACCAACCACAAGTTAATTTACGTACTGGCGAAATCGTCGGTGTTGAAACGCTACTGCGCTGGGAGCACCCTGAGCACGGTCCAATCTCACCGTCTGAATTTATTCCTTTTGCCGAAGAAAGCGGCTTAATTATCGATATAGGTAACTGGGTATTAAAAACATCCTGCGCAGAACTCAGTAAATGGCGCGCAGCTGGCCTGCCTGAAATTCGTATGTCAGTAAACATATCTGCACGCCAGTTGATGGAAGACGATATTGTACAAAACATTATAAATATTTTGAAAGACTACAACTTGCCCGGACATTGTCTTGAGTTGGAGATAACAGAACACGCAATCATGAATGACATGGACAGCATGATTCGCAAACTTAAAGAGTTAAGTTCACACGACATAACAATCGCCATCGATGACTTTGGCACCGGTTATTCATCATTAAGTTACTTACATAAACTGCCTATACAAACACTTAAGATTGATCGCACCTTCCTTAAAGAAAGTCGTATCAACAAAGGCGACAACACTATCATCAACACTATTGTCGCGATGGCGAAAGGCCTCAACCTGAACGTTATTGCCGAAGGTGTAGAGTCACAGGCACAGCTGGAATACTTGCGTGAGATTGATTGCTGTGAAGCACAAGGGTTCTTATTTGGTAAGCCATTACCATCAGACGTCATTTCACAACTACTGATTCAAGAACCTTATGCCACACCTGGTAGCCGAAGTGATTCGACTAAGGGTACGCACTGGCACCATTGATACAATATAGTCCCTTCTCCTCTGGGACGACTGTATGGATGCAGGAGGTAGAACGAAGTGGGGTCCAGAGTCGAGAAGGTTAGGATGAGGGCATTTCAGACGATACCCTCACCCCACCCTCGGCTTTAGCTTCCTGCGTTGCCCTACCGGTTACTTCCCTGTAACCGTCTCCCAGAGGGAGAGGGCCTACCCTTTATTTAATAAGCTTCTTCCAACTTTTATGTTTTGCTAACAGGTTAAGCGCCTGCTCAAGCAACTCTTTGCCCGGTGACATCCGATGCCAGGTAGAAGCACCCGAGGGATGCGGTAGTGGCAGCATTTCCACCGCAATACCATTAATATCCAGCTTCATCTTCTTGCCGATAACGTCCACCAGTTTGTTCACCGGCATATACTGCGAGATTGCCAACTTACCCACCGGAATAACCAGTTTCGGCTGAATCAATTCCAGTTCTGCATTTAACCACTGCGAACAGGTCTCAATCTCCGTTTTATCCGGAACACGATCACCGCCTTTAGGGTTCTTTCCCGGAAAACAACGGCATACCGCAGACATATAAACGTTTGCCCTGAAATCCTGCTCACTGACGCCGATAGAATCAAACCATTTGAACATGGTCTTACCGGCCGTCCAGGCAAAAGGCCGACCTAAATCCCCCTCTTTGTCGCCGGGTGCCTGCCCAATCAGCAGAATATCCGATTTAACAGGTTGACCGACAATAACCGGTGGAATCATCTTTGGGCATAAACGGCATTTACTGAGATTTTCTTGATGCGCCTGTATTAATTTAACCGTCTTCACCTGCTATTCCTGTAATTTAATCTATGATGCATGTCATTATAAATTAGTCACGATTAAGTTAGTATAATAAGTTATAACCTTAGTAAGAAACTTGCCTATTACAGTTACCACAACACTGACAAATGAAACTATCACACATATTATTAACCGTTAGCCTTATCACTGCTCTGCCAGTTCAAGCAGATGTCATGCTATTAATTCATGGCTATCTGGGTGATGCGAATTCCTGGGAAAAATCTGGCATCAATGACGAGCTGCACCAACAGGGCTGGATGCGTGCCGGAATGTTCAAAGGCAGCACAAACGGTCCGCAACTTTTTATCGCACAAAAAGATGAAAACAAACAAAGCAAATCAGAAAACACAGTCTATGTGGCAAGCCTGCCATCACAGAGCCCGGTAATGATTCAGGCTGATATATTAAAAAATATTATCGATATCGTCGAACAGAGCCACCCAGATGAAAAAATAATTTTAGTCGGACACTCTGCCGGTGGTGTAGTCGCACGGATGACACTTATTCGTCATCGTTTAAAAAATATAAAAGCACTAATTACTATCGCTGCACCACACGTTGGCACAGGCCGCGCTGATCAAGCGCTCAACATTACCGCTAATCACGGCCCATTCAATATGGTGAAAAGTTTTGTCGGCGGCAATGACTACAATGCATTAAAACATTCACGTGGCTTGATGGTCGACTTGCGACACCCGCAACCAGGCAACATGCTTTACTGGCTTAACAGCCAGCCTCACCCCAACATTCATTACGCATCTATTATTCGTTTAGATAACGATGGTACAACGGGTGATTATTACGTACCGGGATTCAGTCAGGACATGAACAATGTTCCTGCTCTGCAACGAAAGTCTTCAACCTTCACTACACCAACGACGCATTTTTTAGTGCGTCAAGATGCTAGCACTATACTTACGATCATTGGGCATTTTTGAATTCACACCAAATTACTGCACCCTAAACTGTAGGAGCGGATTTTTTTCATTCCGCGATCCTTTTTCTTAATATTAATTTCGTACTTTTTATTTGACCTTCGCGGAATGAAAAAAATCCGCTCCTACAATAAAGTCACTTATTGGACAAGTTTCAGCAGCAAAATTAAATCTGACATATCGATTACACCATCTGGTGCACCCGCTGGATAAAGATCACCATGTGCCAGCTCTAATGAAGTCACAGAAATATCACCCAATACGATACGCTGCATCACCAGATAATCAGATGCGTTCACCGAACCGTCCGGTGCGCCAAGAGGTGAAACATCACCATCGGCAAAATTAGGCCATGAAGTTAAATCCACAGGGTCACTGCCTTCATTTACTTCAACACCATCATCGATAAAATCACCATCAGTATCCGGATTATTCGGCAACGTACTGTATAAATTTATCTCATCAAAGTCACTCAAGCCATCGCCATCGCTATCCAGAGCAGTCACATTGATATCAAAACTTTTACTGTCAGATAACGAACCACTGTCTGTTACGGTGACCATCGATGTTATTAATGATGCATCACCAACCACTGGAGCCAAAGTCAGTGTAGCGGTACCATCACCGTTATCAACAAGGTTAGCGAATACTGGCAGCACGCTCTCACTATAAACCAGTGTATCACCCGCATCCGTTGCAGAAATATCAACCACCACAACATCACCCTCCGTCAGATACTGATTGGCTATCACATCTAAAACCGGTGCAACATTGGATGAATTAAAGTACCAGGAAAAATCCTGGCTGAATTCAATCGAGGCAGCTGTGACACGCAAATGCGTCCTGTTCCTACTTTCAACATACACGCCACCAACTGAGCAAAAGGCTAAGCCTTCAGTCTCTGTAAAACTCATACTGATATCACAGCCTGAGTCGCTGATACCGCCGTATTCCATAACGATAGTGTAATTATCAGCAGCATTGTTAGCGCCACTTTCACGCTCATCGACACCACTTTGTGCGTAACGCAGTGTAGCCACGTCATCATGACCAAGGCTACGTTGCGCTTCATCAAAATATGTTCCCTGTTGCATAACGGCTTCTGTTTTAGGGTGTCCTAACGAAATAGATACGGCTCTATCTGCATTTGCTACATACTTATGCCCCGTAGGTAAATCATCAAGGTCGCGCGAATATGTCGTTGAATCAATCACGTTATCAATCGTAAATGGATCGTTATTTGATTTTCTAAACCAGACGAGGTTTTCATCGTCACCACGAACATCATCACTGGAACCAATAATGCCATCCGCACCTGCATTTATATTAAAAATATTATCGGCGCCGTTAGTTGCTTTTGTGTAATTCTGATCATTACCGGAAAGCCCTGATTCGGAAGCTGCATTAATATGCGCCAAACCAAGGCAGTGACCTACTTCATGCAGCGCAACTGATTCAAAATCAATACTGCCCGAAGGAACATTATTATTCGACCCTGATTTCACATTACTCGTCGTTGGCAACATCTGATTATAGGTATCAACGATATTCTGCACTGAAAACTCCATGTCAGCAGCATCAGGACTTGATGGATCGATACAAACTCTCACCGTTAAGTTACCTCCAGAGCCCGCGTACCCTGGAGGGTGAGTAACCAAGTCAATGCCGTTTATCTCATCAGCAAAGACATACGCACCGGCATGAACGTTTGTGACTAACAGAAAGGCGCTTGCTACAGGCAATAATGCTTTAAGTAATGCTTTAAACAATAAACCAACAAACAAACCATTCATTGTTATTTACCGTTACTGCCTTTTACTAAACGCACGTCCCGTGTCATCGCCCGCAAATGTTTTACAGATTTATATGCATTCTCAATTTCAACTGTTTCTTTATAATGCACCGCATCCTGCTCGATGTTTTTCCACTTAAAACGCTTGTGAAATTTCGTGATTTTTTTCGATGATTTATTTTTTTGATATTCTTCCAGCTTGATATCAACAACTGTTTCAACCGAGTCTGAAATAGCAAACAACTCACCTTTCGCACGCCGCTTATTTTTAACCGCTTGAATTTTTTCTTTAACTAATTTTTCATCAAAATCCAGTACGCCATTTCCAGATAGTGACTGAATCAATGTAAGCAGCTCAGCTTCATCAAGCTGCATTTCATAATCACCCGTTTTTTTCATATAAACAGGGTAATGCACATGCACGCGACCACTAGCGAAAATACTCATTGAGAGCCTATCGTCAACATCTGCCAACATATCAATGTTCAACTGATAATGAACCACAGGTTCTTTATCTACAGGTGCGCCTACAGCCTCAATAATGAATCCGGCAGATTCCGCACTACTTATTACTTTTTTCTGCGCGTAGCTATCTGTTACTGCTAATAGCAATGGCAGCAATAAAGGTAATAATTTAACTATTTTCACTTTAATCATTATTGTTCAAATACTCAGGTATTCTATATCGCGCTTTGCCCACTATCTTCTGCAGCAGTTTCGATTAATACCGATATGACGTTATGCGCGCACACTCTATATCACCATGCAATACTTATACCACACACCGACTATTTACAGAACTAAGCGTGTTATGCCTGAAAATTCTTTTAAAAATCAGTACAATAGTAGGCGCATACAAAACCTACGACCAATCCACTGAAAGGTGCATATGAGCTCGAATTCCTGTTGTGTATACTTTGGCGACAAACTCGCGGCCTATGGCTTCGGTGACGAACACCCTTTCGGCCCGCAAAGGCACCATGTCTTCAGAACTGCCTTTTATCAGCAACAACTCGAACAGAAGGTAGATATCCTTCCACCTGTCACCACAGACCAGCAAACTTTAACGTTATTTCATACGCCTGAGTACATTCAAAAGGTTATAGAACAGTCAAAATTCGGTGTTGGCTACCTCGATAATGGCGATACACCTGCCTTTATCGGCATGTATCAGGCAGCCTGTACGGTTGCTGGTACCGTGGTCGATGCTATCGACCAGCTCATGAGCACTAACTACAAAAAAGCCTTTATCCCCATCGCTGGCTTACATCATGCACGGCGCCACATTGCGGCGGGATTCTGTATTGTAAATGACTGCGGTATCGCAATCGAGACTCTGTTTACCAAATATCAGCTGAAACGTGTTGCTTATGTCGATATCGATGCCCACCATGGCGACGGTGTCTTCTACAGTTTTGAAGATGACCCGCGTTTAATATTTGTCGATATGCACGAAGATGGTAAGTATTTATATCCAGGCACAGGTGCGATAACTGAAACAGGAAAAGGGCCTGGCGCCGGCACTAAACTCAACATCCCGATGCCACCGAAAGCGGATGACGAACAGTTTTTTAAAGTATGGCCTCTGGTCGAGCAGTTTTTAGAAAAACATCAACCTGAATTTATTTTATTTCAGTGCGGCGCAGACAGTATAAAAGACGACCCGATAACACACCTGGAATATTCAGAGAAAGCGCATGCGCACGCAGCGAGCAGACTGTCTCAATTAGCTGATAAATATTGTGATGGAAAAATTCTTACTATGGGTGGTGGTGGATACAATCACGATAACATTGCAAAAACCTGGACCGCAGTGGTTGACGCACTGTCAGACTAACAAGAAATTAATGACTGTTGTTGAGTCATAGCTGACAAAGTCAAAAACTTTAAAAGCTACTCACCACAGAGGACACGGAGGTCACAGAGGTTTTTTATTGTTAACCGCGCCGCAGGCGCGTTTAACAATAATATGGCTTTCCTCTGTGACCTCCGTGTCCTCTGTGGTGAAAATTCTTTTGATTTTATTTTTTTCTGGAGGTCAGCTAATGGCCATAAACAGGCATCTAAATAACAACCTAAGAAACATACACATATCACCTGTAACCGGTATACTCCCAAAATGCTGACACATATCTGGTTTGCTTTTTTTGCCGTCTCATTCATTAGCGCATGCTATCAGTGGCTAATTAACGGACAGAGCGAAATATTCTCCGCACTCATTCAGTCCACTTTTGATATGGCAGCACTCAGCGTCGAAATATCCATCGGTTTAATTGGTGTGCTGGCACTGTGGTTAGGTTTTTTTAAAATTGCAGAACGTGCCGGCATGGTCAAAGTTCTATCACGGGTTCTTGAGCCTCTGTTTTTAAAACTGATGCCCGATGTCCCCAAAGGGCATCCATCTCATGGCAGCATCACCATGAATATAGCCGCCAATATTTTGGGTCTGGACAACGCTGCCACCCCCATGGGTCTCAAAGCCATGCAAGACCTGCAAACCCTAAATCCGGAAAAAGATACCGCCAGCAACGCACAGATACTGTTTCTTGTACTCAATACCTCCGCCGTTACCTTATTACCTGTCACTATATTTATGTATCGCGCGCAACAAGGATCAGCAGACCCCACAGCCGTGTTCCTGCCCATACTGATGGCCACCAGCGCCTCAACACTAACCGGTCTGCTGGCAGTCGCCTATATGCAAAAAATCAATCTATTCGATAAGACTATCGCACTATATTTTTCAGCATTTGCCATCTTGCTCGCCTCACTTGCCAGCTTTCTGGTCTCACTGCCGACACAACAGATGGCGGCTACCTCCAGTCTTCTTGGTAACTTTATTTTATTCAGCATCATCATGCTCTTTCTCAGCGCTGGCTGGTTCAAAAAAATAGATGTTTACGATGCCTTCATCGAAGGAGCAAAACAAGGTTTTGATATAGCGATAAAGCTGATTCCATACTTGCTTGCTATGTTAGTTGCCATCGGACTTCTGCGCAGCAGTGGTGTATTAGACGGTCTGCTTACAATTTTTGAAGTCGTGTTTACCTCGCTTGGATTCAATACAGATTTTATACAGGCGTTACCCACTGCTTTTATGAAACCGTTAAGCGGCAGCGGTGCACGCGCCATGATGCTGGAAACAATGAATACACATGGTGTCGATTCATTCGCGGCAACCGTATCCGCTATCATGCAAGGCAGTACCGAAACAACTTTTTATGTACTGGCTGTTTATTTCGGCAGTGTCGGTATCAAAAAAGTTCGCCATGCACTCGCCTGCGCACTATTGGCCGATCTTGCCGGAATAACGACCGCAATTTTCGCCGGTTACCTGTTTTTCCATTAAAACTTTTATTAAATATACCGGCTAAAAATATAGTATTTTAGTATTCGCTCCAAGAACAATAACAAAACACTACTTTTGCTGGCAATTTCATACATAATGGATTAAAACATAAACACTATGCATACTTATTACCTGACCAGACTACTCACCGCTACACTTATTATCCTTTCACTATCCGCCTGTTCGATGAACAAGATGATGGTCGACATGTCTCTGCCGATGATAGAAGGCGGCATCGTAGCAATGAATGCGGAACCTGACCTGCAACTGGCTGAAGACTCCATGCCAGCCAACCTCAGCATGCTTAACGGCATGCTCCAGCTTGACCCCGAAAATATTCAACTGCACACCTTTGCGGCGCAGGCTTATTATGGTCTCTCATACGGCTTTAACGAAGACAACGACATTGAGCGTGCCGAGAGATTTTATCAACGCGGATTAAAACACGGCATTATTGCACTCAATCTAAGTGGCTTAAAAAATATAAAATCATCAACGCCCGATGAGCTGGAACAACAACTGAAGAAGCTTGATAAAGATGATGTAGCAGCACTCTTCTGGACCGCCAGCAACTGGGCAAAGTGGATCGATCTCAACCGCGACAATACTGAAGGCCTGCTTCAACTGCCTAAACCCACCGCTATGATGCAACGCATACTGGCACTGGACGAAACCTTTTATTACGGCAGTGCACACATGTACTTCGGTGTTTATTATGGATCCAGAGCACCTGTACTCGGCGGTGATTATAAAAAATCCAGACAGCACTTCGATCGCGCACGAGAGATTACTGACAACAAGCTACTGGTCGCTGACCTGCTGCAAGCGCAATATCTTTCCCGGCAGATGTTTGATCAAAATGACTTTCATCAACGCCTGACCAAAATTGTAGATGCACCAGAAGACTTATACCCCGAACTGACCCTGCTCAACCAGATAAGCAAGCGAAAAGCAAAAATTTTGCTTAACAAGGAAAAGCAATGGTTTTAAGGATTCAGCGCTTCTCTCTCTATAACAGCAATTTAAAACATACCCTGTCTCGGCTAGTAATTACCGGCCTTTTATTATTGAGTCAGGGCGCCAGCGCCGAACAGGTCTACACCTTAAAATTTGCCACCTTGATGCCCACCGGCACCGCTTGGTCAATACTAATGGATGACTGGGTCAAAGAGATTGAAGAGAAAAGCAATGGCCGGATAAAAGTCAAAATGTACTCCGGCGGCGTCATGGGTGATGAACCAGACGTGCTACGCAAGATACGCAAGGGACAGTTGCATGGTGGCCTGTTCACCGGTTATGGCATTGGCCGAGTCTACTCACCCGCTCGCGTTCTGGAGATGCCTTTCCTGTTCAAGAGTGTTGATGAATCCGATTATGTGCGTGAACAGATCATGCCTGACATCGAAGCCGGTTTTCGTGAGAATGGCTTTGAGTTGCTAGGTTGGCCAGAAGTTGGTTTCATCCATTTTTTCTCCACCAAACGCATCACTTCAGTTGATGACATTAGACAATTACGCATCTGGTTATGGCAGGGCGACCCACTGGGTGAAGCCTTCTTCAAAGCCGCTGATATCAACCCGATTCCGCTTTCGATCATGGATGTCTATACACAGCTATCCGCCAAACACGGCAGTATCGATACGGTATACACTTCCACCTTTGGTGCTATCGCCTTGCAGTGGTATTCAAAACTCAAGTACGCAACGCATATTCCACTAACTAATGCCATCGGTGGCGTTATGGTCAGTAATCGATTTTATAACAAACTGCCGAAAGACCTGCAGCAGCTGTTAAAAACCACCGGTAAAAAAATAGGTGATGATATACGCAACAGTGCCCGCGAAGAGAACAAAAAGAGCATCGGCCTGCTGCAACAAAATGGTATCGAATTCATGTTCGACTGGGACGAAGTCGATATGACAGAGATGCTGCAAATTCGCGACGATGCCGCCTTGTATCTCGAACAGACTGACTACATCCCAGCAAAGGTGTTTGCCAAAACAAAAAAAATGCTGCACGAATACAGGCAACGGCCAGAAAATCTGTCCAATAAAAAACCTGACATGACTCCACCGCCTAAATAATCTGAAAATCTTCAATTAAACACCGAAATGATTGAAAAACTCGAACAGTCGCTGGTCAAAGCTGAAAGTATCATCGCGGCACTCAGCCTGTTCTTACTGCTCGCATTTTCATTATTTCAAATTTTCACCCGCAATGTTTTCAATTTTGGTTATGCCGAAATCGAGATCATCAACCGGAATCTGCTAGTCATCTGCGGCGCCATGGGCGCTGTTATTGCAACCTCAAAACTTCGTCATATTAAAATAGATGCACTGACAACATTCATGAGCGAACGCCAGATAGCTTTACTGCGCTGCCCGCTCTCCCTGTTCTCTACTGTTGTCTGCCTGTTACTGAGTTACCACGCAGTGATTTTTGTTCTCGATGAATGGGAATATGCGCCGGCAAACGAACGCTGGGCTCTGCCATTCACTCTGATCTACCCTTTTGGCTTCGGTCTGCTCGGCCTGCATTTTTTTCTGATCTGCTTTAAAAAATCGAAATGATGATTGCCGTGACAATTCTACTTATTGTCATCGCGCTAATCGGCGCACCTTTATTTACGGTGATTGCAGCCGGCGCCATACTCGCCAGTCACAGCGCAGACATCAGCCCCGATATAATAATCATCGAAATGCACCGGCTGGCCGCATCGCCAAATATGATTGCCATTCCCCTGTTTACATTTGCTGGTGTACTGATGTCCAGCGGTGGCGCACCACAGCGGCTGGTTAATTTTTACCGTGCTGCATTTGGCTGGATGCCCGGCGGCCTTGCCATCGTCACCATTGGCGCCTGTGCTTTTTTCACTACCTTCTCCGGCGCATCCGGTGTCACTATACTGGCGCTCGGTGGACTGCTTTACCCTATCCTCAGAGGTGAAGGTTATAAAGAAAAATTCTCGTTAGGCCTGCTCACTACCTCTGGCTCATTAGGCCTGCTGTTTCCACCCAGCCTTGCAATTCTCATCTACGGTATCGTCGCTGGTGTCAGTATTGAACATATGTTTTTTGCTGGCATGGTGCCCGGTCTTCTTCTGATGTTCATGCTGTCCGCCTACAGTATGTACCATGGCAATAAGAGCCATGTGGTCAAACACAAATTTGAATTAAGCATCCTGTTAACTACGATCAAAGGTTGCCTCTGGGACATATTTTTACCAATCGGCATCATCATCGGTATCTTCGGTGGTTTTGTCTCTATCATGGAAGCTGCCGCGGTAACCGCCGCCTACGTCATCATAGTCGAGGTATATGTCTACAAAGAGATTAGTCTCCGCACCCAGTTTTTTTCATTACTGGTAGAGACCTGCGTATTATTTGGCACTCTGCTTGCCATACTACTGGTTGCACTGGGACTAACCAATCTGATGATCGATGCACAGCTGCCGATGAAATTGCTCGCCGCCATCGAAAATCATATCAGTAGCCCATTGGAGTTTTTACTTCTATTGAATCTATTCCTGCTCCTCGTCGGCGCCATGATGGATATATTTTCAGCGATTATCGTTGTAGTTCCACTAATACTGCCCCTCGCATCACGTTATGGCATCGATCCGGTACACCTGGGAATAATATTTTTAGCCAACCTTGAGATCGGTTACTCTACTCCGCCAGTCGGTATAAACCTGTTCATCGCAAGTCAGCGGTTTGGCAAACCCATTATTACCCTATTTAAATCCACTCTGCCTTACCTATTAATCATGCTCGTCTGGTTATTAATGGTTACTTATATACCCGAGTTATCTCTATGGTGGAAAGATTAATAAAAATTACCTTAATAAAAGGTGAAAAAACGAACCGATAACGTTATTCTTATTCTATAGTTGTACTGTTATGAAACGTGGAGAAATAAAATGCAAAAACCCTGGTTAAATAGTTATCCTGACGGCGTCAAAGAAAACATCGATATCAATGAGTTCTCATCAGTAGCTAATATATTTGATACCAGCGTTGCAAAATTCGGCGACCTGCCAGCGTATACCAATTTCGGTAAGACGCTCTCCTATCATGAGGTTGATATTTACACATCTCAATTAGGGGCATATCTAAAAAATGAGCTCGGCCTTGAAAAAGGCGACCGTGTCGCAGTCATGATGCCCAACCTGCTGCAAAATCCAATCGCTATTTTTGCGATTCTTCGTGCTGGTCTGGTTGTGGTAAATACCAACCCTCTCTATACGAAACGTGAACTTAAACACCAGATGAATGATTCTGGCGCCAAAGCTATTATCATCGTTGAAAATTTTGCCAGCGTTCTGGAAACAGTTATCGACGAAACCTCACTGGAATATGTCATCACGACAAAGATGGGGGATATGCTACCTCCAGTTAAAGGTTTCATTATTAACACTGTGGTGAAATACATCAAAAAAATGGTGCCTGCGTTCCGTTTGAATAATGCCGTTACCTTTAAGCAGGCATTAAAGCTTGGCGCCCAACACCGTTTTCAAACCGTACCAACAAACCATGATGACATTGCCTTCCTGCAATACACCGGTGGCACAACAGGTGTTTCAAAAGGCGCTGTTTTAACCAACAAAAACATGGTTAGCAATATGTTGCAGGCATCTGCCTGGATCGACAAATTTGTTGGCGATCATAAAGGAACCATAATAACCGCACTGCCGCTGTATCATATATTCTCGCTGACAGCTAACTGCTTAACCTTCATGCGCTATGGCTGGCGCAATTATTTAATCACTAACCCACGCGATATAAACGGCTTTGTTAAAGAACTTAAAGCAACAAAGTTTGAAGTTTTCACCGGCGTCAACACTTTATTTAATGGCCTATTGAATCACCCTGACTTCAAAACCATTGACTGGTCAAATTTTGCCTTTGCTCTCGGCGGCGGTATGGCAGTACAGCGTGGCGTAGCAGAACGCTGGAAAGAGGTTACCGGCACCACCCTGATCGAAGCTTACGGCCTGACAGAAACATCACCTGCTGCCTGCATGAACCCGATGGACCTGAAAGATTTTAACGGAAAAATTGGCCTACCCATTTCTTCTACAGAAGCTTCCATACAGGACGACGACTGGAACGAACTTGCGATTGGCGAACAGGGTGAAATATGTATTCGCGGCCCACAGGTTATGCAGGGTTACTGGCAGCTCCCTAAAGAAACATCCAACGTGCTTAGCAATGATGGCTGGTTACACACTGGTGACATCGGCTTTATGAATGAAGAGGGCTTTGTTCAAATTGTCGACCGTAAAAAAGATATGATTCTTGTTTCAGGATTCAATGTATTTCCTAACGAAGTCGAAGAAGTTATCGCTGACCACCCAGATGTTGTTGAAGTTGGCGTGATAGGGAAACCGGATGAACACAGTGGTGAAGTCGTAATGGCGGTAGTGGTCAAGAGTGACGACTCTCTTACTGAAGAAACATTAAGAGATTTTTGTCGCGAGGGTCTAACCAGTTACAAAGTACCAAAATCAATCGTGTTCACTGATGAGTTGCCAAAAACTAACGTTGGTAAGATATTAAGACGTGAGCTACGCGACAAATACGTTACGGGCACATAAATCCACTTAATCAAAAAACGCTCCTGCAGAGATAAAAATTTGCAGGAGCGTTTTTATTTTTCAACACAAAAAATATAAACCTAAAGAAACGAATATTTACCGCTGGCAATAAACTCATTTTCCTGCACAGTACTCTCCCGCTCCAACATCTCATTTAACTCCGGGAAACGACCAAACTTTTCTATAACAAAGTGATGACTCTTTGCGAAACTCAAGGTTACTTCAAATGATTTCTTATACTCATCCGGCACATCAAGTACCAGTTGCTCAAAAGCCTTAACACTCAGGTTCTGCTTATCTATATCTTCTGCATGTTCCAGCGGCAGATAAAAGAAGTTACGCTCAACCGGGTGACATTTAGCATCATCACCCGCAGCTATCCCATCTATACATAACGCCTGTGCTTTATAATCTTGCGCAAAGGCTTGCGCAGTATCACGATGGATATGCCGGGAAAACTGATCAAGCAAAATAATTAACGCCAGACGGCCACGGTAAGAATCTAACCAATGGTCCAACTCGCCATTGATGGCTTTATCGTAATCCACACCGAATTTGATAAAAATTTCTTTGTCATACAACGAACCATTCTTAAACCACATATCTGCTTTTGAAACATCTGCTGAATATGGCGTCGGAAATGAACCAAACCAGAATTGCAAAATATCTTCAATACGATTTGTCATTATAAAAATAGTTTTTAAGTTAGTAACTGTCAGTTATAAGCGTCTAGTTACAAACGGCTAGTTACAAACGGCTAGTTATAAATGATCAGCTATAAATAATCAGCTATAACCAGTAAGATAAAATATTTAACAGTTCTTTTAAAACTTAACTATCAGATTTGCCTGTAAACCATTAACATTTTCTCGTGCTACATATTCCATTCTGAAAGCAATTTTTGTATCAAATTTATACTGCATACCAGCACCCAGCAACAGTCCATCATCATCACCAAAATCATAACCCAGACGAACTAACATATCGGTTTTACTTGATAATGGTACCGACTCCACTGCTGACGCCCAAAAACCTGTAGCATCATCGCCGCTCAAGCCATTAAACTGTTTAAAATTACCGCTATCCATATAACCTATTTCGATAGCCGTTAAAATATCTTCGTTTAGTTTAAAATCAAATTCATAACCGCCAATAAACTGAAAACCACGCGCACTGCCAAAACCAGGTACATTATTAAAACTCAAACCACCACCGACATAGAAACGTTTCGCATCAAGTCCTTCTGCCACAGCACTTGTAGAGACCATTGTACTTAGCGATAATAATGCAAATAATGATATTGCTTTTTTCATAAAATATAACCTTTAGATGTTTAAAAGATACACTTGAAACCATAATTGAAATGATGAACATACAAGAAAAATATGCAGGTTTAGTAACAAGTGCGGGCATTTGACCACAATAAACAGGCTTAGCCAATATTAATTCGATTATTTATCAGTAAGCATTTAAACAGGGTGGCGTGATGTTAAAAAATACACCAAAATGCACAGTCAATGACAAAGACTAAATATAAAACCAGTACGCACTTATGTCTCGCCTAATAATCCTAATCGCAATTGCCTGCATCGCACTCATCCTCTGGCACAAGATTAAATCTGCCAGTGGTGAACAACGCAAAAAACTGATTTTCTGGAGCATTATCGGCAGCGTCGCTGGCATATTAGCCATCTTAGCCGCCACCGGTCACCTCAACATAATTACCGCTATGATAGCCGGTGCCGTCGCCATGCTGCCAAGGCTAATGCATTTCGCAAAATACATCCCTTTCATCAGCCGCCTGTATCAACAGAACAAACAAAGTCAGGGACAAAATCAGCATCAAACACCGCCAGCAGCTGGTAAACAAAAAATGACAACCGATGAAGCCATGGAAGTCTTAGGATTAAAACCAGGATATGACAAGGAAGAGGTTAAACAGGCGCATCGCCGGATGATGCAGAAGGTACACCCGGATCGTGGCGGATCCGACTATCTTGCAGCGCAAATCAATAAAGCGAAAGATACTCTATTAGGTTAGCCAGCCTCCTGCAGGAGCGGAATGAACAATATCCGCCCCACAAGCTTTTAACGACTAAACCAATTCCACACACTCCTTAACGGCTTAAATAACAAAATTACGGTAAAATGCCCCTCCATTACATAATACAGGGTGTTTTACAGTGCAATTCGTTCA
>JAUVDN010000114.1 GCA_030595325.1 Gammaproteobacteria bacterium
TTTGATGTCGCTGACAATGAAATTGTTAAACGCTTGGAATCGGGTGACCTGGTTATTACCAGCGATATTCCACTGGCTGCCGATGTTATTGAAAAAGGCGGCATTGCACTTAGTCCGCGCGGTGAACTGTATACCACCGAAAATATTAGAGCACGACTGAACATGAGAGATTTCATGGAAACACTTCGTTCCAGTGGCGTTAATACCGGTGGACCACCAGCACTAAATCAAAGCGATAGGAAAGCTTTTGCAAATCATCTAGACCAATTCTTAGCCAAGCACTGTTAAGCCAGACTTAAGGTTAACAACCACAGCGCGCAGTATAATTAGTCATGGCTTAACTTTATGATTTATTTTAAAAAAACGATGCCTCATATACCCAACAATAACCACAAATACTGTGATTATTGTTCGACTATATTAGCGAAATCATATACAATTTGCGGTTCAAACATTTCTGGCAACGTCGCCAGATGATGCCGCTGCAAATATCGTCGCACAGGCTCTGATGGAAAAGATTTTACCCATACGCGTAGTCATCCATAAGGATGACCCTCAAGGTATATAAATCCCAATCCGCCAACGCTTATTGATAATCGCTCATAGAGCTGCCATTTTTAGCATGTTATTTTCAACATGCAATTACTGGTATGCAGCCAATACACAATAGGACTTGCGATTATGAGAATTCAAAACTTAGCCCATCAGCTAATTTCTACCTTACTGCTACTTGCATTACCAGGCATAGCAATGGCTGCGGAGATGGCTACGGAAGCAACACCCGAGCGGTTAGACCTAACTAATCATTGGGTAGGTTTTGTTTCTATCGTCATCTTTGTCGTTGCTTACTTCTTCGTCATGGCAGAAGAATTCACTCATCTGCGCAAATCTAAACCCGTCATCCTCGGTGCCGGTTTAATTTGGGGACTCATCGGCTGGTTCTATGCAACCAATGGCTTACCCCACGAAGCAGAACACGCAGTGCGTCATAACTTGCTTGAATATGCAGAACTGATGTTGTTCCTTCTGGTCGCGATGACTTACATCAACGCCATGGAAGAAAGACGCGTTTTTGATGCCTTGCGTGCATGGCTAGTTCGCAGCGGTTTTGGTTTCCGCGCACTGTTCTGGATAACCGGTATTCTGGCATTTTTCATCTCTCCGGTTGCCGACAACCTGACCACCGCATTACTGATGTGTGCTGTTGTATTAGCCGTTGGCGGTGATAATAGCCGCTTCGTTTCCATCGCCTGTGTCAACATCGTGGTTGCTGCTAATGCCGGTGGTGCATTCTCACCATTTGGCGATATCACCACACTGATGGTCTGGCAGAAAGGCATCGTAGAATTTTGGACCTTCTTCGCTTTATTTGTACCATCAGCGGTTAACTTCCTTGTGCCTGCTGCTATCATGCATTTTGCTGTACCTAATGTTAAACCTGATGCATCGGGTGAGCACGTTGAAATGCAACGCGGCGCAAAACGCATTATTATTTTGTTCCTTGCCACCATTACCACGGCTGTTTCATTCCACAACTTCCTGCACCTGCCACCGGTTATCGGCATGTTAACGGGTCTGAGTTATCTGCAGCTGTTTGGCTACTTCCTGAAGAAGACACACGCCAAACATCAGGACCAACCTGACGATGTAGAACATGACAGCCAAATGGGATCACCGGTTGCATTTGACGTTTTCTCTCCAGTGGCCAAAGCCGAGTGGGACACCTTGTTCTTCTTCTACGGCGTTGTACTGTGTGTTGGTGGTCTTGGCTTCCTCGGTTACCTATCGCTGGCGTCAGAGATGATGTACACCGGCTGGGGCGCAACCAATGCCAATATTGCGGTTGGTGTACTTTCTGCTATCGTCGATAACATACCTGTCATGTTTGCCGTACTCACCATGAACCCAGACATGTCTACCGGTCAGTGGTTACTGGTTACGCTAACTGCCGGTGTCGGCGGCTCACTGCTTTCTGTCGGCTCTGCAGCCGGTGTTGCATTGATGGGTCAGGCACGCGGCAAATACACTTTCTTCGGCCACTTAAAATGGACACCAGCAATTGCTGCCGGCTACGTCGCCAGCATCTATGTTCATATGTGGATCAATGAATCTTACTTTACTGGAATGTAATCCAGTAATTATTATGCTTAAACCTGTTAAATCTATCTTCCGTCAAATGGGCCTGGGCCTTGCTCAACAGCATGCACCTGAAATGTCTGCGACTATTCATAAGAAAGAAAAGCGCAACAAACACTTTGATTTAGAAGCAACCAAAGCGATGATGGTTACTGTAAAAATGGATGCAAACAAAACTGAAACAGATATTCTATAAGCTTAAAAAAGGCGACCTGCTCCTTTAGTGCTGGCGCAATAAGCCTACATAGAAATAATTTAATAGAATTTTTCTAAATTGTATTGATTCCAGAAATTGAATCCTTATAATATTTAGACCTGTCACTGTACACGGTTGGCCATTTGGATAATAAAAAGGCCGCCGCGATACTAGCGAATGGAGGACAATAAGTGTTCCCGTTGTGCAGTTGGTTAAGGGGTCTATCAGTTAACATTCAGGTGCTCAGGTATCCCCTGCTCACCTTCCTGATTCTGTTGTGCTCTGCATCTGCTGTTTCTGCCGATGCTTACTCCGTTGACTATATTTCCGTTTTCGAAAGAAATGGCACCTATCATAACTTACCATCCTCGCCATCCTGCCCGCTTGCGCCACTCAACAAATAAGCTACAAACGTGATATCACACCTATCCTTTCGAACAATTGCAATGGCTGCCATATGTCACCCAGTGGCTACGGTTTTAAAACAACTGGTTTAACCATGGATTCTTATGACGCTTTGATGGCAGGCACTATATACGGGCCTATAGTAATCTCCGGTGATAGCCGACGCAGCATACTCAATAAACTAATAGAAGGCCGCGCCGGTAATATGCAGCGCAGTACGCATGGCGAGCAAGAAGGAATCAGCGACGACGAGATTGAAGTAATAAAAATCTGGGTAAATCAGGGTGCGATGAATAACTAATGATTACAGATTAATACACGCACAAGTTTATTGCGTTTCTTCAAACTCTAATAACTCAACATCATCAATTTCAGTTTCTGTTTCGTTAGCAATTTCAGTTTCTGTCACCTCTACCTGCTCAAGCAGATTGATAGCAATGGCTATAAAGTCACTGTCGGTAATTATACCAACCACTTTGTCATCCGCTACAACAGGCAAACAACCATATTTATGTGACTGTATAAACAGAGCAGCCTCTCGCAAAGAATCTGTTTTATGAATAACGCTTATATTCTTAATCATGATGTCTGACAACATAATATCTCGATCGGCTGCATCTGGCGCACTTTTAATCTGATGTTTAGAATTGGAGTCAGTTGCTGCCAGAACATCTCGCTGCGTGACCAGACCTAGCAGATGTTTATTGCTGTCAGTGATAGGGATATGACGTATGTGTCTCTCAGTCATAATCTTCCTTGCATCATAAAGTGAATCGCTCTCACTTAATGTGTAAGGATCTGCTGTCATGAATTCATCAATAGTAATCATCTTCTTATTTCCGCGCTATTAAAAGGATGGTAAACAACCATTGACTGTAATTTTGCAGATAGCGGTGTAATGCGTATTGATTAGTATCAATCAATACGGTTAAAGAAAAAATTAAAAAAAGTTGTTATTTATGATCCTTCGGGTAAGCGTCCGCTTCACCGCGTTCTGGCAATCAGTGGCACAGTTACTGCGACAACTGTTATATCTGGTTTCGTCCTAAAATAGCGCTCATGGGCGGGGTTGAACCACCGAACTCGCCATTATGAATTCAAGTTTGCATGTATTCATCAATTTTATGAGCTAACAATCTTAAGAGAATGACCAAATATCATTCAAACAGTTGTAAAAAAAGTGGACACTAACTATAGAAAAAAAGCCTTTATTTCCAACTTTCTTTACACTTTCATCTAAAAAATTAAAAGAGCATCTACACCTAACCTCAATTATTTTTATAATTTTCAAAGATTTATATGTTTTTTTACACAGCCGAAAAAAACGGCATGAATATTGCTTTTATATTCGGTATAAAGACCAAAGTGATGATGCATTAACCACTAAATATTCAGTAACACTTTTAATGGTATTTGAGTTGCGTCACATATAGGGAGTACACTAAGCATAGACGTGCGTTTAAAGGTTTTTAACAGCAGCACTAAAACAGCAATACTAATTGATACTAAATATATTTGGAGGAATTCTACAATGGACAACTTAAAAAAACTGATGCTTATTACCGCATCGGTGACCTGTCTGACAGTCTCATCCCACACATTTGCAGCAAGCACTGATGTGGTTTTAAACCTTGAAGGTAATCCAACCTGTAGCTCACTGGGTGACAATCAGGCGATTCTCACCTTTCGAGATACTGATGCCGCTGCCGGTGTAAATGAAGCTATCGTCGATACAACAACTGGTGGCACCCAGACAATCACATACGAAATTGGTGATATTGAAGGTTCTGCCGGTATCGTATCGTGGTCATTAACCGGGGTTAGTGAAACCGACGGCAATCCAATCAACTACATTATCTTAAAAGGACAAGGTGGCAAAACTGGCGCCAGAGTTTACCATTATGGCGCGTCTACTGATGGCCAGGGTGGCGAAGGCTCAATAGGTGATGACACTCTGCCTTCTACAGGAACCAGTCTCTCCGCTGTTAGCTTTTGTTATGGTTTAACTACTGGCTTTACGCTACCTGACGATGGAACAAATGATCCAGTCGATTTAGCCGATGTGCCTCTGCCATCTTGTGAAGAGCTAAATTCAAGCGATCTGTTTACCACCCAAATCACATGTCCAGCCGGTGGTGAAGAGCAGTTAATCATCAATATGGCACTGAACAAACCTAACTTTGGTTTTGATTTTGGTAACGAACCTGATGACAACACAGGCATCAGAGCATGTACCTGTAACGCTTCATTGCCAGCTTGTAACCCTTCATTGGCAGCTCAGGAAGTAAACGATAGTGGTCAATATCTTGATGATCAAGGCGTACCATTGTTCCTCGATGAAAACGGTGAGTTCACTACAACCAACACAGGCAGTACAGCTAGTGCGGACAACACTGACCTTACAGTCGCAGGTCGTTCTTGTCTGGAGTATGTTGCCGGTGATGCGGTATATGAAAATGTACCTGCAGGCGTAAATGAACGTGTACCATTCTCTATACAAGGCGTAGAAAACCCTGACTCATATATTTGTTACGTATGGGGTGGCAGACGTTACTGTTACGGACACTACTAAACACTAGTGTATTGGTAGAAAATAAAAAGCCCGCTTCTTTATAGCGGGCTTTTTTATTGCATAACATTCTTCTCATCGGGTATTCCTTATAGTGTTCTCCTTGTAACCACAAGGGATAGCCAAGAGCACTGGTATTGAAAGCTCCTCCAGACAGACATGAAGCAGTTATACCGAGCACATGCCTTCCTGCTTCCTAGAATATGCAAAAGCTCATACAACCGCAATAAGAGCGTAGCCACAGGTATGAATAAGCACGCGCCATATATAGCTCAAACAGTGAAAGCCCTGAACCCTCAAGGTTTAAAGCCACATGGTTGCTAGCTATGTAAAAACAGATAGCACTGTTACAAATACTGCTTACGCTAAAAACACTGCTGCATCATGTTGCAATAATAAAAAAGCCCGCTATGAAGCGGGCTTTTTTATTGCATGACTCAGGCTAGCTAGCCAACCTGACTAGAATACGATATTAGCCTGTATATAGTAGGTTCTAACCGGGAAGTAAGGACCGATAGCTGCAACATCGCGTGTTTCTCGGTAGGTATCATCCAGATAGCTAAATTGCTCATCAGTAGCATTCTTAACCGCCAGACTCACACTACCCCAGCGATTTGGCAAACGATAACCAATGTTTACATCAAGGAGGTTGAAATCATCCTGATTACTCACTTGTACGACTGGGGGCGGGAATGTCGGTGAGCTGAGATCCAATCCCTGAGTAGTGACCTCCTGATCAACATAGGTCACCGTTAATCCTGCAAACCAGCCCACTGGAGAAAAATACCGAATGCCCAAAGGAATGCTTAGAGTCTCAACTGTCTGCGGGATGATTCCCGACTCAACCAGCCCTTGAGGTGTCACTTCGGCATCGAATTTGTCGTTGATTACATCAAGGTTGACCGCAAT
>JAUVDN010000054.1 GCA_030595325.1 Gammaproteobacteria bacterium
TCTATCCAGATGGCCTACTTTTACTAGTATTAAGGTTTCTTCTTCCACACGTGGAAAATGTTTGCTCATGTGCGGGCTGCGAATCCAGCTCCCCTCAGGGTATTCGCCGTACTCGTCGATAAACTTTCCTTTGATGACGACAATTTCTTCACCGCCCCAATGGGTGTGTGGCTGAAAGACTTCGTTTTTAGGCCACCAGACAAGAGCTGTACTTTCTGTGTTGAATGTATGCAGTGAGATAACTTTCAGGTTGCCGATTCCCTGTGACCAATGCTGGTCTTCAGGTTTAATAACGACAAGTGTTGAATCGCCATGTTGAAACTGATCAAGTTTGACGAAAAGTGTGCAGCCGTCTCTAGTGAAAGGTTTGTGTTTTGAGCCGGGTGGATTTCGTATGTAGCTACCTGCTGGATAGTCTCCCCTTTCATCTGAAAAAATGCCATCTAAAACGTAGAGCTCTTCACCTTGCGGATGTGAATGTTCTGGAAAAAAAGAACCTGCTTCAAATTTTACGAAACTGGTGGTGTGGCCAGACTCTTCATGTTCGCGTTCCAGGGGACTACGAGAAACACCATCAGCAGGACTTTTTACCCACGTTTGCTGGTCTGGCCGCATGCAGACGGCGTTGCTTAAGTCCATGTTTAGTGGGCTATTTTCGTTCATATAGCTTAATCACATGTAGTTTGACTTGCGTCAATGTGGAAATCTGTCCTCTCACTATACTACAGCTGAGAAATTATGAGGGTTTAGTGATGGATGTTTTTAGCGATTTATTTAATGATTTAACCGGCTGGTTAACCATCGGAATCATCGTTTTTATGCTTGTGATGATGGCTTATCTGTTTAGCATGTTTATAAACAAATCCGCGAACGATGAGTAGTCGATTGGTACTTCGCTAGCGATTGTTCGTTAGTTACTGACTGTATGACTGCGTGTGAATCTCGTAGCTGTACCAGTTTATGTCAGCGCCAGTTAGTAACGGGATTGAGATAAATCCAATCACGCCAATTATCGCCATGATAATTGCGCCCAGAAAAGCGCTGCCAAAGCTTTTAACTTCAAAATTTGGCACTAATGCTGCTGCCAGCATAATCATCAAAGCATTTATTACCAGTGCGAACAATCCAAAGGTAACCACAGACAGTGGTGCGGTTAAAAACCATAATACCGGGCGAATGAAAGCGTTTATCAAGCCGAGTACAGCAGCGGCGATAATGAATGATAAAAAGCTTTGAGCTTTAATGCCTGAAACTATCAGCGTAGCAAAACCTAAGCCGATAGCAGTTGATAGCCAGGCAACAAAAAAAACGATCATAAAATTATCCTGTTATATAAATAAATGTTCTGTATTTTATGTGGCACTTATTTATGTGGGTTTTGAAGTGATGCGTGCTAATGAGAAAAAGGGTTCTGTGTTTTATCTACTGAAAACCCATCTTTTTTCTTTTTAGTAGATGGGATCTTTTCGGTGGAGGATTCTTTTATATTATTTGCGTTGCAGCAAGCAGCAATTTCTTCGATGGCAGTAGCTTCATCTGTTTTCACTAAACTGAAAGATCTTACGTAAGGTTTATATCGGGCTGATTTTTGTATTTTAAGTTTTGTGTCGACACGGAGGTATGTATTTTTACCGGCTTTAAGATCAAGCGTCAGGCTGGTTGTTCCTGAATAATTTTTATTCGGGTCGACTTCTATTTTATATTCTCCAGGTTCTAGTTTTATAAGATATTTGCTGGAGTTTTCGATATCAAACTTAACTTCATCATTAATGACGATGTCTGGTGAGTACATTGCATTAGACATGGTAGATGCCCGATAGACATAAACGATAGATTGCCCTTCTTCTGCATTTAATGGGGTGAATTTATTTGGTGCCGTTGTGCTGCATGCCGAAATCGTTAGCAGTTGGCAGCTAAGTGTTATCGTTAAAATTATTTTTTTCATAAGTTTTTATTCATAACTTAAGTTGTAACCAGCAGTATCAAGGTAATTCATTTCTTTAATTAGGTCGGCTAGTGTCATACCGTTTTCATCTAGCCAGCCTTCAGGGAAGCGTAAATTTATATCGTGATCGTTAACGCTGATTGTTACGTCAGGAATCGCAAGGTCAGAACGGCTACGATGTAATAATACGGCGAGACGTAAAAACACACACATGTGTTTGCCCGTTTTCACGAAAGGTTTCATTAATTCTGTGAAGCTATCAATTCTAAATTTACTGCGATGAGATAAGACCAGTGCAGCCAGTAATGCCTGCTCCTGTCTGGAGAAGCCTTGTAAGTCAGCGTTGGCTAAGATGTATGCGCCGTGTTTGTGATAGTTATTGTGAGATACCTGTAATCCAATTTCATGAAGCATTGATGCCCATTTCACTAGAGATTTAATCTGGTCGTTTTTAATAGACCATTGCTGACAAGCAGAATGACAGAATAGCTCAACCGTTTCTGCGATGCGTATCGCCTGGGCTTTATCAACGCTCCAGCGAGTCATCGCCGCTTCTACGCTGGCATCACGGACATCATCGTGGGTGATACGACCAACAAGGTCGTACAGTAGCCCTTCGCGCATACCCTGATCAGATACTTGCATGGATTTGATATTTAATGATTTGAATACAGCGATTAAAACAGACAGGCCTCCAGCGATGACTGGTTTGCGATTTTCTGTTAGACCAGCCAGATTTAGTTTGTCGATATGTTCTGATTCGATGAGCGCATCACGTAATTTGATCAGAGATTTGTAATTGATACCATTCTCACACCAGCCTTCATCATGCACTATGTTACCGATGGCTTTAATCGTGCCGGAGCAGCCGATAGCTTCATCCCACTTGCCTGCCTGAAAATCAGCCGATTGTGGTAATAGCGTTAAAGATGCTTCGGTGACTGCAGATTTAAATGCTTTTTTAGTTATTTTGCCCTTTTTGAAAAAGTGTTTGCTTACGCTTACACAGCCTGTGTACAGACTTTCGCGGCGAAGTGGCTTCATACCCTTGCCGATAATTAATTCTGTACTACCGCCACCGATATCAACAACCAGACGCTTGCCTTCTTTTGTTGCCAGGCCATGAGCAACGCCAAGATATATTAAGCGTGCTTCTTCACGACCGCCGATAATTTCGAGAGGGTGTTTGAGTATATCCTCGGCCTTATCTATCAGCGTTTGGGCATTGAGTGCGACGCGTAAGGTATTGGTGCCAGCGATACGAACAGCGGAGTGCGGTAGCTCTCTAATTCGTTGTGCGAAGGTCTCCAGGCACTCAAAAGCGCGGTTTAACGCTTCGTCGTCAATCACGCCTTGGTCATTAAGTCCGGCGCCGAGGCGAACATTCTCACGCAGGCGGTCAATAATCGATAAGGTGCCAGATTCCTCCATCCGTGCAACAATCATATGAAAGCTGTTAGAACCAAGGTCTATGGCAGCAACGAATTCGGGTAAGAGCTGTTTATCTGTTTTCATTTTATAACTAGTGGCGGCTTCTAGTGTGCGCCGGGCCAGTAAAAGATATAATGCATCTTACATTAACAAGTGACAGTTGACGTGCGTCTAGCCTATTTAAATATACAAATTTTATTTGCCAACAGCCTGATTATTATCTGTGTATTAATGAGCGCAAGTAATGTTATCGCTGAGTCGGCTGAGAAGCTGCCTACGGTAGTTATTGAAGAAAAATCAACAGATATTAAGGCTGAGGGAAATATCGAACGTGATGGTGTTCGCCATGAGCGATCTATTGTTACTGAAGCCGAAAATCCTGTAACCGATGAGATAGGTTCCAGAGAAGATGATAGCCGCAGTGCTAAATCCGGGGAGTCTGAAGCTGGCGAATCCGAGGCCAGTGAAATAGGGACCAGTGAAATAGAAGCTGAAGAGATGCGTGCCGGTGTAGAAGAAGGTGAGGAAGCAGAGCAGTCTTATAAAATCTATAGGCAGGAACACGATGATAATCCTTGTGACAGAGGACTCGACACCTATGATTATGAAGAGCAGTGGTACGACAGTTCGCAGATCTATGTGAATACAAAATTTTGTGAGCCAGCATTATGGTTTGATAACTATTTTTCTAATGACCGAATATTTGAAGAAGGTGTCGCTGGTACTTACATACGTCTACGAAACGATTTTACCTATGATGAAGAAGAATATTTTGAATTTAAGATAAAACTTAAAGCCAGTGTCGAATTGCCGGGAACCGAGAATAGGTTACGTTTAACATTTGAGGGTGATGAGGACGAAGACCTGCGTGATATAGCCCCCGGTAATGGTGAAGATACAAGCAATAGCTTGGGTTTACAGTTTGATATAGCAAAGAATGCTCGCTCTAAATTTAGTGTAACTGCAAGTTTTTCACCTAAGATACGTTTTCGTTATCGTTATACCTATCCAATAACAAATGAGATAACGATGCGTCTTACGCAGGATTTGCAGAGAAAGGAAAAAATCAACAGTTCGCGAACACGGATAGATTATGAGCACTTGCTCTGGAAAAGTTTCTTATTTCGTTCAAGCAGTGAGGTTGAGGTTACCGAGGAATTCGATGGTGCCAACTGGGTGCAGACTTTTGTTATGTATCAAAGAATAAGCAGTAAAACATCGATAGCTTATGAATCGAGCGTCAATGGAATAACGGAGCCCGATCCATTAGTACTGAATTATCGTGTCGGCGTCCGGTACAGAAAAAACTTTCATCGTGAGTGGCTGTTCTATGAGATTGCACCGGAATATACCTGGCCGATTACTCTATCTGAAGATCGTTTGTTGGTTGAGCAGGAGCGACGCTCTAAGTGGCTAATTTTCTTGCGATTAGAAATCCATTTTGGAAATGCCAGTAAAAGGCGCTACCAGGACTTTAATTAGATAAGGTGCTTGTTTTATAATTAAGCAGGCAGTTTAAGCAGGAAGCACAGCGGCTTGTACGCACCTCAGTATGTTGTAGTCATAGATGCCATCAAGTGCATCGTAAGCCGGTTTTAGTTTTCTATTGTCGTCGTTAACACTTAACAGTGTTTCGTGAATAATATTTATTTCCTGTTGCTCTAAACTGATTACATCATCCAGTTTAAGCTCACCTTGTTCGATACAGCTGGCCAGATGAGAATATATCGTTGTTGTTTTAAGGTTTCGTTGAGCCGCGATAGCATCGGCATCTAAGCCGCTGCGAAATAATAATAAACTTTCATTTACGGTATCACTAGAGTCTGTTTCATTATTATTGATATGATCGCAGATGACGATGAGAAAAGCGTCAGCATATTTTTCCAGCTTGCTTTCACCGACGCCATTAAGTTTTAAAAACTGTGCGCGCGTGGCGGGTTGCCTTTCCATCATCTCAGATAGTGTGGCATCGTGAAAGATAACAAATGGTGGCACGTCATTTTCTTCCGCCAGTCTTTTGCGGCAAACACGCAGAGCTTCCCATAACTTGTTCTTCGAGGCGCTGTCGGTATTGTATGTTTTTCTGCCTTTGCGCGAAGACTTAGCGCTTTTGCTTTCTTTACGTAAAAATAAACTTACATCACCACGTAACACAGAGCGACATTGCTCGGTGAGCCGAAGGCTGCCGTGGCCTTCAAAGTCTACCGCCAGTAAGTTGCGACTGATGAGTTGACGAAATATCGCTCGCCATTGTTTGGCATCATATTCTTTGCCGATGCCATATACTTTTAATGCATCGTGACCAAACTGTTGTATGCGTTCGGTTGATTTACCTATTAAAACATCGATGAGATAAGTAACGCCGAATCGTTGGCCGGTTCGGTGTACGCAGGATAATGCTTTTTGTGCGGCAACAGTCGCGTCCCATGTTTCAGCGGGGGTTATACAGTTGTCACAGTTACCGCAGGGTTCATCGAGTATTTCATCAAAATAATTAAGCAGTGACTGTCGTCTGCAATTGATTATCTCGGTAAAGCCGAGCATGGCTTCGAGTTTTTGCTGTTCTACACGTTTGTATTTTTCTTCAGCGGTCGATGTTGCCATCATCTGTTTTAGTGTAATGACATCTTGCAGTCCATAGGACATCCAGGCATTGGCGGGTTGACCATCACGCCCTGCTCTGCCGGTTTCCTGATAATACGCTTCCATACTTTTTGGCAGATTGAGATGCGCGACGAATCGTACATCGGGTTTATCAATACCCATGCCAAAAGCAATTGTTGCAACGATAATAATCGCGTCGTCATTAAGAAATCGTTGTTGATTGGTTTCTCTGACTTGCGCTGTTAGGCCGGCATGATATGGAAGTGCAGTAAAGCCTTTTTCTGTTAACCAGGCAGCAATGGCTTCGACTTTTTTGCGTGACAGGCAATAGACGATGCCAGAATCATTTTCATGCTCATTTTGTATAAAACGTAATAATGATGTTTTAGCATTACTCTGTGCTTCGACGATGCGGTAACAGATATTAGGCCGGTCAAAACTGGAGATAAACTCTTTAGCGTTTTCTAGTGCCAGCCGGTGTTTGATTTCGGTACGGGTTTTTTCATCGGCAGTTGCGGTCAGTGCGATACGCGGTGTATCAGGAAACTGCTCATGCAGTAATGAGAGTTTGATGTAGTCCGGGCGGAAGTCGTGGCCCCACTGTGATACACAGTGGGCTTCATCTATAGCAAATAGCGAAATATTTGTCTGTCTTAAGCAGTTGATAAAGCCGCTAGTATTTAGTCGTTCCGGGGCAACATACAGCATATCCAGATGACCATTAATCAGGTCACTCTGAATCTGTCGAGCGGTTGCGGCATCTAAAGTGGAGTTCAAATAGGCCGCTTTGATGCCAAGTTGCTGTAAAGCAGTTACCTGGTCATGCATCAATGCGATAAGTGGTGAAATTATGATGCCAGTGCCGGCGCGTACTAGCGATGGTATCTGGTAACACAGAGACTTTCCACCACCGGTTGGCATGAGCACGAGGGCGTCATTTGAATCGATAAGGGTGTCGATAATCTCGCGTTGTTGCAGGCGAAATTCAGCGTAACCAAAGGTACTCTGTAGGTAGTCTAG
Organism: Gammaproteobacteria bacterium; assembly: GCA_030595325.1. Taxonomy (GTDB): domain Bacteria; phylum Pseudomonadota; class Gammaproteobacteria; order SZUA-229; family SZUA-229. The sequence continues at coordinate 7,001 of JAUVDN010000054.1, forward strand.
CGCTGTATCATCCATGATTGCTAGTTTAAGGCATTTGCCTTAAGGGCACCTCTCTTAATTGCTTGTGCCCTTTAAATTAATTGAAGAAATGGTGATTCGTTTAATCATCCGGCAGCGAGAATGAGGCTGGTGCGCCATCGTCTATTTCTTCCTCGTCCTCATCAGCGATCAAGCTGAGGCCACCATGACTGTCGTCATCCCCTTTGCTGGTCGACTTGCCTTTTGCAGCGAGTTCGATTTTTAGGCGCAGATTGTTTTCAGCATCAGCATTTTTAAGAGTTTCTTCTAAGGTGATTTTTCCAGCGTTGTATAAATTATATAGCGCGATATCAAATGTCTGCATGCCCATAGGCTCAGATTTTTCCATGACATTTTTGATTTCGAGAATATCACCTTCTTTAATCAGGTCGGCAATACGTGGTGAATTCAATAAGATTTCGATAGCCGCGCAGCGCTTACCGTCTTTGGTTGGAATAAGTCGTTGTGAAACGAAGGCCTGTAAGTTAATCGACAAATCGCTTAATAAGGACTGGCGTTTCTCTTCAGGGAAAAAGTTAATGATTCGGTCCAGTGCCTGATTGGCATTATTGGCATGTAAGGTCGAAATGGCTAGATGACCGGTCTCAGCAAAGGCCAGTGCATGCTCCATGGTTTCACGGTCACGAATCTCACCGATGAGGATAACGTCAGGCGCTTGTCTTAATGTGTTTTTTAGTGCGTCCTCATAACTGTCCGTATCCATACCTACTTCACGCTGATTGATGATACAGCCTTTATGGTTATGAACAAATTCAATGGGATCTTCGATAGTGATAATGTGTCCCGAAGAATTGGTATTACGATGGTCGATTAACGCAGCCAGTGAGGTCGACTTGCCTGAGCCGGTACCACCGACAAAAAGTACCAGTCCGCGTTTTAACATAACAACTTTTTTTAGTACATCAGGCAGGCCGAGTTGCGCGAGGTTGGGTATCTCGGTAACGATGTTTCGAATAACCATGGAAACTTCGTTGCGCTGTTTGAAAATATTGACACGAAAACGACCGACGTCAGGCAGTGATAGCGCCAGGTTCATTTCAGGTTTTTCTTTGAATTCGAGCTTTTGTTTATCCGACATTAATTCGTTTGCCAGACTTTCGACCCAGCCAGGTGGCGCCCTGTCTTTGCCTAAAGCTTTCATCTTGCCGCTGAATTTAGCGGTAGGTTTTGCACCGGTAGACAGGTATAAATCTGAACCATCTTTTTCAGCAAGGATTTTTAGATAAGGAGCTACTTTCATTCTGATCGCCTAAAACTTAAAGTAAGTTGATAAAGTATATGGTGAATCAGAAATTAAACAATAAACTGGTAGAAAAATTCTTGTTTATCTTTGCAATGTTTGAACAGAATGTAATGATAGAGGAGTTTTCTGTCCGTTTATCTATGGACATACGCACACCGCCATCCCTGGCTCCTTGTGCTATACCGTTCATCCCTGAACATAAAAGAAGCCGCAATAAATATCGCGGCTTCTTTTGTCAGGCTTAACTAATGATAAATCTTAGCTACAGCCTTTAGGGCGTGGTAAACCCGCAATTTTATTAGCGCATTTGATCAAACCTGTTGGAAATAAAGAATAAATATACTTTTGATCAGAGCGATCCTTACCGAATTTTTTCTTCATAATCTTTGAAAATGACCGTGGCTCACAGACAGTGCCATTGTCATGAAAATAATCACGGGCTTCCTTGATGATATCCCAGTGCTCGTCAGTGAGTCCATCTACTATCTTTTCATTAATTGCGATTTGTGCAGCGAGTTCTTCGCTCCATTCATCAAGATTTTCTAACCAGCCAGCTTCACTGAGCTGAACAATTTGACCGTTTACTTCTGCTTGCATGGGGTGTACCTGTAAATAATAAAAATAATAACCTAGTAATTTAATCAGGTATTTTACACCAATTATAGGTGGCTATAAAGGATACGTTTTATAAGGATATATTTCACTATAACCCATTGTTTTTATAGTGATTTATTTAACGGGCTAGTTGATTGTTTACTTCTTCGCGCTTTTCTTTGCCTTCTAACAGTTCTATCAGGGTTAAGGTAAAGTCCATGGCAGTGCCTGGCCCGCGAGAGGTGATGACCTTGCCGTCGATCTCAATCGCGTTTTGAGAGATGGTGATATGTTGGTTGTTCAGGGCATCTAACACACCGGGAAAGCTGGTGGCAGTTTTGCCGTCAAGAATGCCTGCTTGTGCCAGCACTTTGGGGGCGGCACAGATAGCGGCGATGTATTTATCATCCAGAGCCTGTTTTTTTAACAGCGTTTGCAGTTGTTCGTTATCACGCAGATGGTCGGCGCCCGGCAGACCGCCGGGTAATACGATTAAGTCAAATGACTGGTTTATGACTTTATCGATACTGGTATCGGGAATTATAGTAGTGCCACGTGAGGCGGTAACCGGCTGCTCATCGAGACCACAGGTGGTGACTGTTATACCGGCGCGCACCAATAGATCCGTAATCGTTATGGCTTCGAGTTCTTCACAACCTTGAGCAAGTGGTACCAGTACATGCGACATGACGGTTCTCTCGTTGTTTGATTTTTTGATTAGCACTGCGAACTAATTCTGAAACAGGGATTAGTGTTATTCCGTGCTCATTAAGCTCTTTTAAATGTGCTTTTAAGAATTCTATGGTTTTTGGGTATGGGTGTGCAATAGCTAATGCATAGCCACGTCGGTTTACTTTTTTGATGAAAAGATCAAACTGATGTCTTAAGGTGCTCTCCTTATGATCAGGATCTAGAAAAAAATCACGTGATAGATTTGGAATTTTGTACTCCACAGCAATTTTATCGGCAATCGACTTATTCGTCGTTTTGCTATCGATAAAATACAGGCCGCCGTGGCGTGATAGTTCATCCATCAGCCAGGTCATATGCCCGGGATGACGGGTTAATAAACTGCCCATGTGATTGTTGACGCCACGAACGTACGGTACTGATCTTAAATTTTCACGTAGCTGCTCTGTAAACTCATTTCTGGTCATGTGCAGGTCGAGTGTGCCGGGGGAATGATTATGATGTTCGACTGACTGCATCGGCAGATGCAGCATAACTTCTTTTTTATTTTCAGCGGCAAGGCGCGCTAAACTTTTTGCATAGGTTGTCCGCGGAAGGATGGCTATGGTCAACGTGGCGGGCAGGTTTATTACCTCCTGCCCATATTCAAAATTATTGCCAACATCATCGATGATAATGCTGGCAATTTTATTTGTATTTTTTTCACCCTGATTATCAGCGTTGGCGCTTATTCCAGATAAAACGAATAAGATGAAACTGCTTAGGCAAAAATATTTGACCATAGGGTGAATAAGATATTTTTAACTTCCCTGTTAAATAATGTGATGGTAAGCGATTACGACTTGCCTAAAATATTCAGGCCCTTCAGTAACAGTAGTGCTTCATATAACTGGAAATCATCAGATGCTTTAACGTGTTTCTTTTCTGCATCCTCCTTTTTGCCTTCTGCTTCCGCTTTTTTGATGGCTTCCTGCGACTTGGTTGGATTACTGATGCTGCCGCTTAGATCAGACTCTTTAACCCGTAGTGACGCGATATCATCTTTAGTGTCAGTTACCTTGTAACGCTCAAGAAGGATGTCCGGTGTAATGCCTTCTCCCTGAATAGAGCGGCCATTTGGTGTGAAATAGCGGGCAGTGGTGATTTTTACTGCGCCACCGCTGCGTAATTCCTGAATGGTTTGTACCGAGCCCTTGCCGAAAGATTTACTGCCCATAATGATGGCGCGTTTATGATCCTGTAGTGCGCCGGCAACAATTTCTGAGGCGGACGCTGAACCACCGTTGATTAAAACAACGACGGGTGAACCATTCATTATGTCACCGGGTTTTGCGTTAAATTCAAAATCAGAATTAGCGATGCGGCCCTTGGTGTACACCAGTTTGCCGTCATTAATAAACGCATCAGAAACATCAGCCGCCGCGCTTAATACGCCTCCTGGGTTGTTCCGTAAATCGAGTACTAGACCTTTTAATTCATCTTTGTTCTCTTTTTTAAGATTGCTTAATTCGTTGACCAGATCACGTGCCGTTTTCGACTGGAAATTACTGATTCGAATGTAGCCATAATCCTGCTCGAGAATACGGCTCTTAACGCTTTTAACCGAGATGATGTCACGGGTTACGGTAAATGGTAGCGGTTTGTCCGCGCCTTCACGGATCACGGTTAATTTGATATCGGTACCAGGGTCACCGCGCATGATTTTAACAGCATCGTTTAATGTCATGCCTTTAACTGATTTGTCATTGAGGCGAATAATTAAATCGCCCGACTCGATACCAGCACGAAATGCCGGGGTATCGTCGATAGGAGAGATAACTTTTACAAAGCCGTCTTCCATGCCGACCTGAATACCAAGGCCGCCAAATTTGCCAGTGGTGCCAATTTTTAATTCTTTATATTCATCCACGTTCAGATAGCTAGAATGTGGATCAAGGCCGGTTAACATGCCGCGGATGGCATTTTCTAACAGTGTTTTATCATCGACATCTTCGACATAATCTGTTTTTACGCGGGCAAAAATATCCGAGAAGTTACGCAACTCATTGAGTGGCAGGCCAGTGCTGTCATCTGTTGTTCTTTCAGCCATTACGCTGCTTGTCAGCGAAACAGAGACGCCTACAAAAATGCCAAAGACCAAAACCAGAACGGTCTTATATTGATTACTCATAAAATAACTCCGATAACTATCACGGTGGGTTTGTAAAAATTTGTACCTAAAGAAGGGGTCACAACAAATCGTTCAATTATGTAAATGATAGTGCTTAGAAGGTATTAATGCCAGTATGTTCCAGCATTAATGAAAAATGATACTCCGGTTTTAATGCTTTACAGCGGATTGCTTTGCTATAAAGCGTGCTTTGCCTTGGTAGAGCACCATTTGGAGGGGTTAATGGGTTTGCCGCGAGAGCGAATTTCAAAATATACGCCGCTGACTGGTTGGCCGCCACTGTCACCGGCAGTGGCGATTACTTCACCGGCTTGTACCCAGTCACCGGCCTGTTTGAACAATGATTCATTTTGACCATACAGGCTCATGTAGCCATCGCTGTGATCGATGATAGTGATAAAACCAAAGCCTTGTAACCAATCAGCAAAAGCGACACGTCCATGACTGACTACGCGCACAGGGGTGCCGGTTTCCGCTTTGATTAGTACGCCGTTCCATTTTAGGTCACCGTAGTTTTTAGATTGACCAAAACGACTAAGAAACGGGCCTTTTATGGGCCAGGGTAATTTGCCCTTCTGTGCTAAAAAAGGTTTATTCTCGTTAGGGCTGCTAGGAATGTCGGCGAGTAGCTCACCGAGTGATTTAAGCAAGTCCTCAATGCGCCCGCGACTGGTCTCAAGGTTGGTGAGCGTGTCTTCCTGATTTTTTATCTTCTCACTCAGCTCGGTAAGTAATTTTTTACGCTGCAAGCGTTGTTTCTGGCGTTGTCGCTTTTTGCTTTTTTGTTTCTTTAACAGCTCATTTTGCTTGCTGAGTGTTTGCTGAAGTTGTATTTCGGTTTCCTTTTTTAACTCATGAGTACTAAGAAATGTGTCGATCTGTTGCTGGCGGGCACGGTTTAAATAGTTGAAATAAGCCTGAGTGCGACCAGTTTGTGCTGGATCTTGCTGATTTAACAGCATTTTTATGTTTTGCTGATGTCCCATGCTATAGGCGGAGCGAATCTGTTCTGATAGAGCGGTACGTTGATTTGATAGTTTTTTGTTGAGGCGCTTAATTTCATTTTCCAGTGCCTTTTTCTGCTTTTTACTTTTACGTATATTTTTTTCTAAGATGTTGAGTTTTCGTGAATTTTTGCTGATCTCGACTTCCAGTGTTTTGAGCTCAGTGATGACGTTGCCACGCTTCTTTTTGCTACCTTTTAGATGCTGCTGGATTTTAGCGATACTTTTTTGGAGTTTTTCTAATTTGTCCTGATAATGGGACATGTCTTCATTTTTTGACGCATTTACACCACTAAAGCTAAAAAACAGACATAAAAACAAAAAAATGGAAGAAAAATTAGTGAGTGAGCTAGCGGTAGATGGCATGTTTTTAATGGAAGTTCTGCTATTTTGCTAACGTAATTGAGAATAGGGTAAAAAATTTTACAATAATTTTAAGATTTAGCTATTTCAATTCAAAAAAAAGTGTATTAATGTATGCTTTATTAATTATATTATTAAACAACTCTATAGTTTGAGGCGACACCATGGCTGTAAAACCTAACGATCCAGATTTGATGACCCGCGAAGAAGATATTAGTCGAGCATCGCGATCATTAAAAGCAATGTCACATCCGTTGCGACTAAAAATACTTTGCACATTAGGTGATCAGGAAGTTAGTGTACAGGATATCGTTGATGCCGTGGGTACATCGCAAAGCAATATCTCGCAGCATCTTGCTATTTTACGTGACAAGGGTATTTTGGCTTCTAGAAAAGATGCAAATAAAGTGTTTTACCGTGTTGGTGATACGCGTACCTTGCGTCTTATCGGTATGATGCAGGAAGTATTCTGTTCTTCAGGGCAGTAATGCGAGTAGTGGCAATTTAACAGTAATTGCCGTGTCACACAAAAAACTGAGTGACGTATAGCCGGATTTTTGACCAGGCTGTCACCGTTTATTTTTTTCAAATTTCTATTATCCCCATCCATGTGGATTAAGCCGATATAGGTGGCCGTTATTATGGACCAACTCTCCGAATTTATAGTTAACAATCTTTTATTATTTGCCGCACTGGCAGCTGTTATGGTCATGCTGATTAAAGCAGAGCTGGATCATCAGGTAAATAAAGGTCTATTTGTCTCACCGGCTAATGCTATTCGATTAATGAATAATCATAGTGATGCGCTGATTGTTGACATCAGAACATCATCTGAATTTGATGGTGGCCATATCAAAGGTGCAAAAAATTTGCCGCTAAATGATTTGTCAAAATCAGTTGATGGCATCACTGCACACAAAGATAAGCCGGTTTTGATTTATTGTAATTCAGGCAACTCAGCAGGACGTGCGATAAAAATATTACGACATGCCGGGTTTGGAAAAATCAGTAATCTGGAAGGTGGTATAGCAGCCTGGCGAGAAGCCAATATGCCGTTAACAAAGAAATGATTCTTAGTTTGACCAGGTTGTCTGTGTCAATTTAATTTAGAGATATCCATTTTTAACACCCTGAGTTAATTGATTAGTTAAGCAGGGTTTGCTTTAGGAAAATTACATGAGTGAAGAAAATCAACAGTTCGCGATTCAAAAATTATATTTGAAAGATGTTTCATTTGAATCACCTAATTCACCACAGGCCTTCATGGAAGGTGATTGGCAGCCACAGATAAATGTGCAGATTAACAGCAGTAATCAGAGCATCGCCGAGAATACCTACGAAGTGGTTTTGGAAATTACGGTAACCGCGAAACTAGAAGAAAAAACGGCTTTTTTAGCAGAGATAAAACAAGCAGGTATTTTTACTATCGCCGGCTTCCCTAAAGAAAATATGGGCGGCATGGTAGGAGCCTTCTGCCCGGAAACTTTATTCCCCTTTGCCAGAGAAGCAATCGCAGATTTGGTATCAAAAGGCGGCTTTCCGCAGCTGTTATTAGCGCCAGTTAATTTTAATGCTTTGTACACACAACAGGTGCAGCAACAAGCTGCGGCGCAGTCAGAAGAAGAAACTGCACATTAACCTGATAAATTTAGTCTGGCAACTGGATTTGCCTTTGGCTAAACGGAGAGTTTGGGTAAACTTGTTTATATGATTACTAATGATGCTTCACATCCAATAGCTGTTTTAGGTGCGGGTTCCTGGGGAACAGCGCTGGCGATTCACTTGTCCAGAGCGGGTCACGATGTGCTTTTGTGGGGCAATGAGCCTGAGCATATCCAGCAGTTAATCGAGCAGCGAAGTAATCAGCAGTTTCTTCCTGATGTGGCGTTTCCTGAAAAATTACAATTAACCGCCGATCTTGAGCAGGCCCTAGCGTTCCCCGCCTGGATCTTGATTGCTATCCCAAGCCATGCTTATCGAGCTTTTTTGCGCAGTAACGCCCATCTGTTTGCAGATGACATTGGTATTGCATGGGCGAGTAAAGGTCTGGAGCAGGGCACGGGTAAATTAATTCATCAGGTTGTTACAGAAGAGTTGTCTAATCGTCATAAATTAGCAGTTATGTCAGGTCCGACCTTTGCTAAAGAAGTTGCTGTCAATCTGCCTACGGCTATTACAGTCGCCTCAGAGTCTAATGAGTTTGCCGAGCAGTTAAGTGGTTTTTTACACAGCGGTCGTTTTCGTGTTTATCGCAGTTCGGACATGATTGGTGTTGAGCTCGGCGGTTCGATAAAAAATGTACTGGCGATTGCTGCCGGTGCGGCAGACGGTCTGGGTTTTGGCGCAAACACGAGAGCTGCACTTATTACTCGCGGACTGGCCGAAATGATGCGTTTGGGTGAAGCCATGGGCGGCCATAAAGAAACCTTTATGGGGCTTGCAGGTATGGGTGATTTAATTCTTACCTGTACCGATAATCAGTCAAGAAACCGTCGAACGGGTTTATTGATAGCGCAAGGCAAAACTCTGGAGCAGGTGCATGAAGAAATCGGCCAGGCGATTGAAGGTCTTAAAACGGCCAGAGAAGTTCATGAGCTGGCAAAAAAGCACAATGTAGATTTGCCTATCTGTGAGCAGGTTTATCGTGTTCTCTACGAAGATTATCCTATCAATGAAGCGGTGCACACACTGTTAAGTCGAGCCTCTTCACAAGAAACTATTTAGTTTCTATCGTACCGAAATCAGCTGATTAGCCCGTTTTTTATTCGAGTCCGTTAAATTCACTTTGCCGTAAAGCCTCATAGGTAACGATGGCCACGGTATTGGACAGGTTTAAACTGCGACTGTGTTCCAGCATTGGCAGGCGCAGGATGTTGTCTTTATTCAATGCGTCCAGATATGAATCCGGCAAGCCTCTGGTTTCAGGACCGAAAACAAGAAAATCTCCCGCATTAAACTTTGCCTGCTGGTAATGTTTTTCCCCTTGGTCGAAATCGCGTAGACGCGGTTCCCTGCGTCGATGTCAGGCGTCAATTCATCGATACTTTGGTAAGTTTTAACATCGGCCCACTCATGATAGTCCAGACCGGCCCGGCGTAGCTGTTTATCTTCCAGTTTAAATCCCAGTGGTTCTATCAAGTGTAAGTAACAGCCAGTATTTGCGCACAGCCGGATTATGTGCACATTTATCGTAACCTCGTAAGGCTATATTTTGAGGGGTGTTTGTTGGTAAGTGAGGTGTGTATGGGTGTTGAGCATTTAAGCGGTGGTAAATGCCCTCAAACTTTCTCCCTCATAAAATAACTTTGATTTTTTAGGTAATATTCGCTTCTTAAGTAGCGATCCCTAATTTAATGTAACGTATCATAAAATAAGCAGCATGAAAGTTGTAGCTTATTAAGAGTTTTCCGTTAATTAACAAACCATACTAAATATATTTATATGTTTCATATTGCTTTATTTGAACCCAGAATAGCCCCAAACACTGGCAACATTATTCGCCTTTGTGCTAACAACGGTTGCCAGCTCCACCTAATAGAGCCATTAGGGTTTGACTTGGAAGAAAAGAAACTTCGTCGTGCCGGATTGGATTATGGCGATTTAACAAATGTTACTCGGCATCCAAATTATCATGAGTTTTTAGATAAGATGGATGGTCGCCGGATATTGGCCTGTACTACAAAAGGTAGCCGGCCACATGACCAGATTGAGTACCGAGAGGGAGATGTTTTATTGTTTGGGTCTGAAACTGCGGGCTTACCGACCGATGTAATGGAAAGTAT
>JAUVDN010000116.1 GCA_030595325.1 Gammaproteobacteria bacterium
TTATGAATGCCGTGCTCTAACCAGCTGAGCTACATGACCGATATTTATATCTAACAAGACATGTCCGACTGGACTAATCTTTGAACTTCTATGAAGGGCGGGGATTTTCCCGTTTTATGGGCTTAATGTCAATATTTACAGGGGTATAGTGGTGAATATATCTGCACTGTAGGTGCGAATTTATTCGCACCTACACGTTGAAGCGGAAATGCATGACATCACCGTCTTTTACGATGTATTCCTTACCTTCTACGCGCAGCTTTCCAGCCTCTTTTGCACCCTGCTCACCCTTGTTATCAACAAAATCCTGGTAAGCAATAGTTTCTGCACGGATGAAGCCCTTTTCGAAGTCTGTGTGGATGACGGCAGCAGCTTTTGGAGCAGTTGCACCGATAGCGACCGTCCATGCACGAACTTCCTTTACACCGGCTGTGAAGTAGGTCTGCAGACCTAATAAGCTATAACCGGCACGAATCACACGATTCAGACCCGGTTCATCCAGCCCTAACTCGTCTAAAAACTCTTTGGCTTCGTCAGCATCCAGCTCTATCAGCTCTTCTTCTATCGATGCACACACCGCGACCACCGCAGCGCCTTCGCTTTCCGCGCGTTGTTTGACAACATCCAGGTGTGGATTATTTTCAAAGCCATCTTCACTGACGTTCGCTATGTACATGACTGGCTTTACGGTCAGCAGGTGCAGGTCGTAAATCAAGGCCAGATCATCTTCACTCAGCCCCATCGAACGCACTGGTTTGCTCTCGTTTAAATGAGCAGAAACTTTTTGCAGTAATTCGAATTTTGTTTTTGCTTCTTTATCACCGCTTTTTGCAACACGGCCAACCTTATCCACCGCTTTATCAACGGACTCAAGATCAGACAATGCCAGTTCGGTGTCTATCACTTCGATATCATTGATCGGATCTATCTTGCCATCGACATGTATCACATCATCATTTTCAAAACAGCGAACCACGTGAGCGATTGCATCTGTCTCTCGGATATTGGCAAGAAACTTATTACCCAAACCTTCCCCTTTTGAGGCACCCGCCACCAGGCCTGCGATATCAACAAATTCCATCGAAGTCGGCACCACTCGTTCCGGCTGCACGATCTCGGCCAGTTTATCCATGCGCGGATCAGGCACGAATACGATACCGACGTTGGGCTCGATAGTGCAAAACGGATAGTTTTCTGCCTGGATACCTGCTTTGGTCAATGCATTAAATAAGGTGGATTTACCGACGTTGGGTAAACCTACGATGCCACATTTAAAACCCATGTTGAATCTCTCTGAAAATTTTTATTTGCTATGCAGCGTCTGCATAGCCTGCTCAAAAGCACCGGACGCTAGATCAGGCAATACGCCTACTGCATCGTCGATGTCTCGATCTATCATTATGCGATCATCACGCGATGGGTTATGCAGAACATAATCCACGACCTGATCTTTACTGCCTGGATGGCCGACACCGATTCTCAGGCGATTGAAGTCTTTTGAACCCAACTGACTGATGATGTCACGCAGACCGTTATGTCCGCCATGGCCGCCACCGGTTTTTAATTTCGCAGTTCCAGGTGGCAGATCAATCTCATCGTGTGCGACCAGTAACTGTTCGGCAGTCATTCGATAAAATGACAACAGACTCTGTACAGCAAGCCCGCTGCGATTCATAAAAGTACCGGGCTTTAATAACCAGATATCCTTACCTTCGAGCGAAATCTTTGCCACTTCTCCGTGAAACTTCTTATCAGGTCGAAAAGTCGCCGAATATTTGCGTGCCACTTCCTCAATAAACCAAAACCCGGCATTGTGCCGGGTTTCAGTGTATTTGGAGCCAGGATTGCCCAGCCCCACGATGACTTTAAGATCTATTGATCTAACAGACATGCTTGTATGTAACGACTAGCGTTACTCGCTGTCGCCACCTTCTTCTTCTGCTTCATCATCTTCAGATACTGGAGCTTCTGGAGCTTCATCTTCAATCTCTTCAGCAACTTTACGTACATGCATACTAGCAACTACTGAATCGTTATCATCGCCATGTTTCAGTGCCAACACTTCAACACCTGCAGGCATCTTCAGATCAGACAAGTGAATAACATCACCAATGTTCATTTCAGAAAGATCAACTTCGATGTGATTAGGGATATCTTTAGGCAGACATTCCAGTTCAACTTCGATAATCACGTGACTGATAACACCATCATCAGTCTTAACACCCGGAGAAACTTCTTCACCGGTAAAGTGCAACTGTGAGTGAATGTGTACAGGCTTGTTCGCATCAACACGGATAAAATCCATGTGCATCACTTCCATCTTGTATGGGTGGTGCTGGATATCACGTATCAATACATCTTCAGCTTTACCCTCGATGCTTAATGAAAGAACTTGTGAATAAAAGCTTTCTTCAGGCAGTTTGTGCTGAATATCTTTTTGTAACAGTGAAATAGACACTGAATCTTTACCGGCACCGTAGACGATACCTGGTAGTTGATTTGTGTGACGCAGGCGGCGGCTCGCACCTTTCCCCTGACCCTCACGCAATGTAGCGTTTAATGAAATACCCATGGTATTCTCCAAATTTACTTTAAAAAAATACTTCATTCGCGACCAAATGAAGCGTGTTTGGAAGTTTTAAAACTTCCGTTTAGCAGCGCTTAAAATTAAAAATTATAATTTAAACAAGCACCAAAATTTTAAGAGTGGCGAGATTGTTCTCAATCAAGGCAAAAATTATTGAAAAAACGCAGCTTATTAATATATAAGTGAGTATTTTGAAATCATTTTTAACGCCGAGTGAGGACAATCTAGCCGCTCGTTAATCTACATACATCTCACTGACAGACTCTTCCATGTGTATCCGTCGTATCGTTTCTGCCAGCATCGTCGCTACTGAAAGCTGACGTATACGATCACATGCCTGTGCTTCTTCTGACAGCGGTATGGTATTTGTAACTACCAGCTCATCGAGGACAGACGCTGTAATGTTTTCTATTGCCTTACCTGATAAAACAGGATGTGTACAATAAGCCGATACACTGGTTGCGCCCTGATCTTTCAATGCAGCAGCGGCTTTACATAATGTACCTGCGGTATCAACAAGGTCATCTACAATGACGCAGTTCTTACCCTCAACATCACCGATAATATTCATCACTTCAGACACGTTGGCCTTTGGTCGACGTTTATCGATGATTGCCAAATCAGCATCACCTAACCGTTTTGCTAATGCTCTGGCTCTGACCACACCACCAACATCAGGTGAAACGACCAGTAAATTTTCATGGCGCTGTTGCCAGATGTCTTTCAACAGTATCGGCGACGCGTAAACATTATCGATAGGCAGGTCAAAAAACCCTTGAATTTGATCAGCATGCAAATCAATCGTTAACAAACGATCCAGTTTCACACTGGCTAACATATTAGCAACGACTTTCGCTGTAATCGGCACTCGCGCTGAGCGTGGTTTACGATCTTGACGAGAATATCCGTAATAAGGCACAACCGCTGTCACACGATTTACTGAAGCACGTCGCATGGCATCAATCATCACCATCAGCTCCATCAGGTGATCGTTACATGGCTGACTGGTTGGCTGGATTATAAATACATCACGACCACGTACATTCTCTAAAATTTCTACGCAGATTTCTCCATCACTGAAGGTCTCTACACTAATCTTTCCAAGCCCCGTGTTAAGTATCTCAGCTATACGCTTAGCTAATTCAGGATTTGCATTACCTGCAAATATCATCAACTGACTATCGTTATCTTGATTCACTTTGCCTGTCTCGCTTTATATAACACTGTGTACAGCACTCATGTTGAACAACGGCGGGGCTGTCAAACTTCTACTACTCAGTCCATCCATACTCAGCAACATGCAGCCGGAATCTTTCTGTAACCACACACTATCCTTAGTGTGCTTCAAAATATGGCTGGGCCGGCAGGATTACGAAATACGTTGTGTATTTCGCCGTTACTGAACCCATCCCTGTGTTCAGCCCTTCGGGCCAGCCTTTGGCTGTTCAAATTCGATCCTGTCGAATTTGTCGGGCCATCAGCTGTCGCTGATGTTCAAAATCGTTCCCGACGATTTTAGTTGAACCTGTAACGGTTCAAATCTGCCGTCTTAACTTCTGAACATCAACCCGCACATCTCGGTGCGGTACTTCTAATATGGCTGGGCCGGCAGGATTTGAACCTGCGCATGCTAGGATCAAATCCTAGTGCCTTACCGCTTGGCGACGGCCCAACAAACTTTTTTCAAAAAAAGATAGCTAAATAAATAATAGCTAAATCTGATTTTGAGAATCTAACAAATGATGTAGCGGAGACTGATTTAAACCTTGTGCAACAAAGCTAATCCAGCCCTTAATTTCTGGGTTTAGACCAATTTTTTGCAAAATATCATCTGCCTGTGCTTTTGTGTCAAAACTTGCAAACACTGAAGCACCCGTACCACTCATTTTCGCTTTTGAATATTTACCAACAATATCAATAGCTTGCGACACCATTGGGTAGTTTTCAAGCACTACCGGTGTACACACATTCCGCCACTCAAGCCGCGAAAGGTCGCATAGTTTGATGGTAGAACAATCCCGTGTCAAACCTTCATTTAAAAAAACTTCTTTTGTCGAAACATGAATCGGTGGAATCAGTACTAAAAACCATTTTTCTGGCAATGAAACCGGGCTTAAATTCTCTCCGACACCTTCGGCAAAAGCGGCAAAACCTCGCACGAAAACCGGAACATCTGCGCCCAGAGTCAGACCCATCTCAGCAATCTCATCATCGCTAAATTGCATGCCCCATAGTCTGTTTAAAGCAATCAGTGTGGTTGCTGCGTCTGAACTGCCACCACCCAAACCTGCGCCCATGGGTATATGTTTTTTTAAATAGATATCAACGCCAAACTTATTGGCAGTCTCTGCAGCGCTACCTGCATCTCGATTCAAATACTTTTCACGCAATAATTTAGCTGCACGAATGATGATATCTTCGCTTTCCGGCACGTCAAAACCAGCACTATGGCGATTAATCTGCGCATCTTCTCTGAGTTCAAATTCCAGCTGATCGGCATAGTCGATAAACTGAAAAACGGTCTGCAGCTCATGATAGCCATCATCACGTCGACCGGTAATATGCAGCATTAAGTTAAGCTTTGCAGGTGCTGGCCAGACTGAACTTGTTAGTGACTGAGTCATTTTTCGAGGTCGCAGCTCACTTGTTGGCAGTCAGGTCGCTGTCGACCAACCATTGCCTAAGAACTAACCTTATATCCAGGTTTTCATCATCGTTACGGCTCAGATACAGCACATGCGGTAATAATAATTTTTGACCGGTATATTTTTTCATCTCCACATTCCAGCCAGACTGTCTTATCGTATTTAACAACCCTTGTTCATTCCAGCTGATATCTTCAATGGATAACGTTTTAGCAGGTAACCCGCGTATCCAGTCCTTAACCGCACTAACAGGCAAGTTCACTTCAAGTATCTCTGTAAAGACGCTATTGATATTACTTACCGTTTTTATCGAACCATCAGGAAAACGTATCTCTGCACCCTTGGCATTTCCTTGCACCGAATAATTACCCGCACCTAATGGTGCAATCAAACGGATAGAAAAATCTTGCTCTGCCTGTTTCCAGATGATATCCAGACTGCCACCATCGTTTTCTGTTTGTACACCGAGACGCCCTCTGATCTCCCAGCTTTTGACCTGTTGCCGCTTTTGCTGTTCTGCTGCCCAGCCTGCAGGCTCAGTATCTACTTGCTCTTTTATTGCTGCACAGGAAGTTAGCATTAACAATGCAAAACTAATCGCTAAAGAAAACGACAGATGACGGATCATAATAAATAAGACAGATTTGGGATTATTGGCTGGCTATTGTAATTACTGTA
>JAUVDN010000096.1 GCA_030595325.1 Gammaproteobacteria bacterium
TGACCCGGTGTATCAATAAAATTCAACTGATAGATTTCACCGTTATCTGCTTTATAATTTAAGGTAACACTCTGCGCCTTAATGGTGATACCACGCTCACGTTCGATATCCATCGAATCCAGTACCTGCGCATCCATCTCACGTTCGGTTAAACCCTCACATGCTTGAATAAGGCGATCAGCCAGTGTCGATTTACCGTGGTCGATATGCGCGATAATGGAAAAGTTTCGAATGTTTTTCATCTAGTAATAAATAGGGTGTTTAATAAGTAATGGTGTTTTTGTATCGAGAAAGTTACTTCTAATGTAGTCAAAGGTTGTCTTTAATCGTGCTTAGGAATAATTCTGCATCCAGAAAATAATGGCATAAGATATCATCGTTAAACATCAATACAGGGACTTTCTCGCCATAGAGCTTAACCAGTGCCGGTTCGTTATCGATATATTGACGATTGACCGTAATATCATATTTTTCAATGAACGGGCTTAGCTGCTCTTCCATATCCTCACAAAGATGACAATTGCTGCGTGAGTATAGTTTGAATTCCAACATGATTAATCACTGTTCCTACACAGGGCTGCTCCTATACAGGCTATACCTCTACAGACCAAATCTACTGCAGGCCAAATCTTCTACAGTCAATACTACGGGCAGAAAAAAACCGGCATTGCCGGTATTCACTCCCGCTTCATACGGACTAGCCATATTGGCAAGTCATATGGACTAATAACACAAATCTGTACCACGCCTAAAATCTTTCATATAGACAATCCCATACAGGCAATATCATCCAGACAAGGTGCAAAATCAGAGTTTATCATGATTAGCGACTTTTCTCAGAACTACCGGGGTAAACCGTTGAATATTCGAGCGGCTCTGAAAGTAGCATTTTGAGGTATACGAACCAACAGCAAATCCGATGATTGCTGTTACAGCAATGAGCAAGTCGCGGGAGTCGGCAGAAGCAGGCAAAAGGTAATCAGAAAGCAGTGCAAACAGCATCATAGCGATAATCGGCACCACATACATCATCATTGAGCCGGTTAACAACGCATCTTCTGAAATCCCCACGATGACGGTATCACCCAACTCTGCATCTATGTTGTTTTCAGCTTGAAATCGGGTAAATTTACCGCCAACAACTTTCGATAATACAGAGGTACCGCAGCCTTTACTCGCAGCGCAAGAGCCACAGGCAGACTGGGTCTGCACCTGCAATACCAGCTGCTCACCGCTTATCTCTACAACCTGTGCCTGCTCTTCTATCATTACGATATGTTACGCGTAAAAGTGCCTGCGTTACAGGTTAATCTGCTGTTTGAACGGTAGATTGCGCCATGGATTGAACTGTTTTAACAGGCACTTCACCGACAACAGTGACAAAATAATTATCCACCTTATTACCAAATGCGTTAATCGCACCCATGGTCGAAGCACCCTGCATGTAGCTTTCTGCAGCTTGACGTTTTTCGATGAAGACAGAGACAGATGCCAGTCCATCTGAATAAACCAGATGAAGCAAATCAGGCGACTGCTGCGCATCGCCCTCAATCGCTTCCGTCCTGACTGCTTTTGAGCGGCGCATCGTTTGTTGTGTCAGCATAAACCCTTTTGGCAGGCTATTTACTGTCCACCGGGTTTGCAGTTTATTTTGTGCGGCTGCCGGCTTTTCAAAAACTTGCTGTTCAAATTCAGCAAATTGAGATAGCTGAATGGTCGGGATTGGTGACTGCTGCAGATAGCTCAATGATGTAAACATCATCTGCTCAACAACAGTTTGATCTTCTGCCACCAGATCGCAGCGTAATAACATGCCCGTATCTTTATCAACCCAGTAACGGTAACCGTAACGAAGCCGATCATTTGGCACCAGATCAACAACCAGAGTTTGGTGATTTGCGATGCGATCATCATCCAGCCTGTGTATCGAATAATAGAGCTCAAGTTGGTCTATATTTGCAGGCAGCTGTGGGTGCAATGATTGATTTTCAGAAGTATGTCGAATGGTAACTAATTTGCGTTCAGGGTAAATTGAAATAACCTGATTGTTTCGCCTAATGACCTTATTGGGTTCACCATTAAGCGCCTCAAGACTTTCCCACACACCATCTTTATCACTGCCGTGTAATACACGTAACGTTGAAAGATTATCCGACTTTCTTAGAATGAACGTACCCTGATAGTTCTGTTTTAAATCAGCATCTGACATACGCTGCAACATGTCAAACAGATCACCAGCAAAGCTATTAGTACTTAAAAATAGTAGTATCGAAGCAACAATAACTGAAATGATGGGCATTTTTACCTGATTACTGTTTTTAATTACTGTTTTTAATTACTGGAGCTGATTATTGTGTCTGATTATTGTGTCTGATTACTGTGTCTGATTACTGTGTCTGACCTGAGTGTTATAACCGATAAACTATTATTTAGTCACGTTAGACTTTTGAACTGCGCTTTTAGCAGCATTGTCAGTAACGTTCTCCGAAGTATCTTTAGTGTTATATGTTTCTATGTTCTGGCCTGTTTCTATGTTCTGGCCTGTTTCCATGCTCTTACCCGGTTCGAAACTAACGGCTCTCACATAAGGCAAACGCCCCTGCAATGTATCCTGTGTCGCAAATTCCAGATGCTGATTAACGAGGTGCTGACTCACTGGTGCTTCAGCATTCAACGGACCCAAACCTGTAGTATCTGTATCAGATGCCAATTGCACAGATGATGGCTGAACATCAGTATTTGTTGCTAAAGGTGCAATTCCAGCAGTATCCTGCTCAGTGACCGTCATCACCATAACAACAGCAACGGTTACTGCCATTGCCATACCCGCAACGGGTTTGAACCAGGCAGAAAAATTCCATAAAGGTTTATTAACAGAACCGGACCTTGACGTTACTTGTGAAGTTACTGGTGATGTAACCTGCTCCGCAGATGCGGCCTGATTATATTCTGGCAGATCAGCCATAGGTATCTCGGCTACGGCATCATGTACTGCTGCACTAACATCGATAAAAGAGGCGTCACTCATTTCACCACGTAAGTTATCACCCAGCATCTGATAACGCTGGGCAATCTTTGCATCGTCCGATTCAGACGATAGTGAAAACGACATAAGCTCATCACGATGCATGTCATTGTCTAAAAACGCTGAAATTTTTTCTTTTCGCTTATCCGTTACCATCACTTATCACCATTGGCTCTTCACCATTGTTGTGCATCATCAGCACAATTAAACTCATTAATTCTTCGACTATGTTTTTATTTATTAATTCACTTGATAATCAATAAAAATCACTGCCTTTTAATAATCATCCATAATAATCATCATCAATAATAATTACCCAAAACTGCTTTCTACATGATGGCTATCATCATCCAAAATCGGTTCCAATACACTGTCTATTGCCTCTCTAGCACGAAAAATACGTGATCTCACCGTACCAATCGGGCAATCCATGACAGCAGCAATATCTTCATAACTTAGGCCCTCAATCTCACGCAATGTTATCGCTTCACGTAAATCTGAAGGCAAATCCCCCATCGCCTGATTGATGGTGGCGCCTAATTCTGCCGCCAACGCTTCGCGCTCAGGTGAGGCATATTCCTTTAACCATTCACTGGCGCCGTAATCCTCGGCATCCTGCACATCGATACTGTTCGCCGGGCTCTTTCGTGACTGAGACACCAGGTGATTTTTCGCCGTATTAATTGCAATTCGATATAACCAGGTATAAAAGGCACTTTCGCCACGAAAATTCGGCAACGCGCGGTACGCTTTTATGAAGGATTCCTGCACCACATCCGGTACATCAGATTGATTTCTTAAAAATCGAGAAACCAGTTTGGATAATCTCAGCTGATACTTCAGCACAAGCAAATCAAAAGCTCTCTTGTCTCCTTGCTGCACTCGAACTACCAGTGCCTGATCTATTTCACGTTCGCTCATCGACCCCCCTTGCATGTGAGCGAATGTTCACCCTGCATGCTGTGACTGGTATATTTCACTTTAGTTCCCATGGTCTTTATAAGATTTTAAGTAATATGACTAAGTTTTTGAATTATGTATAATTACGTATGTAATATAATGTATAAATTTACCTTATTTCAAACGAATCATAAAGCCAGATTAAGCAAACCATCAGCCATAGCTCATAATTAAGATGCCCATATTAAGATGCCAATGACATATAAACATGATGTACTAATTATAGGTGGCGGTGCCGCAGGTCTCAGCCTGGCATTACGTATTGCCGACCAATGCAGCGTGGCCATCATCAGCAAAGGCCCCAGCAAAGATGGCAGCACCTACTTTGCTCAGGGTGGTATGTCAGCTGTACTGAGTGAACACGATTCTTTCAAATCTCACATCGAAGACACTTTAAGGGTTGGTGGGGCACTATCTGACAGAGAGACCGTCGAATTTACCGTAAAACACGGTCCTGAAAATATACGCTGGATGCAGGAGCTCGGTGTACCTTTCAGCAGTGATATCTTCAAGTCGGGTAAGCAGTTGCACCTGACACGTGAAGGCGGCCACTCACACCGCCGGGTAGTACACGCCGCTGATGCTACCGGCAAGGCCATGAGTGATACATTAGAAAATCACGCACGCCAACACCACAACATCACTCTGTGTGAACACCACCTTGCAGTTGACCTGATTACAACAGAGAAACAGGGCTACACAGATACCGAGAACCGATGTATCGGTGCCTACATATTTAACAAAAACAACAACCACGTAGAAACGTTTCAGGCAAGACATGTTGTTTTAGCCACCGGTGGTGCAAGTAAAGTTTACCTCTATACCAGCAACCCCGATGGTTCAACTGGCGATGGCATTGCCATGGCATGGCGCGCAGGCTGCAGCGTCAGCAATATGGAGTTCAATCAATTCCATCCAACATGTTTATATCATCCTGAAGCCAAATCTTTTCTTATCAGTGAAGCCATCCGTGGCGAAGGCGGAAAATTATTACTGCCTGATGGTAAGCAGTTTATGCGTAAGTTTGATGAGCGCGGCGAGCTGGCACCACGTGATATCGTCGCGAGAGCAATTGACCATGAGATGAAACGGTTAGGCGCGTCATGCCTTTATCTGGATATCAGTCATAGGTCACCTGCGTTTATCGCATCGCACTTTCCCACCATACATAAACGCTGCCTGAAGTATGGTATCGATATAACTAAAGAACCTATCCCGATAGTGCCAGCGGCACATTATACCTGCGGTGGTATAAATACCGATCTAAAAGGGCGCACTGACATTAACAACTTATATGCCATTGGTGAAACCGCTCACACCGGATTGCACGGTTCCAACCGAATGGCGAGTAATTCATTACTCGAATGCCTGGTTTTTGCCCAGTCAGCAGCGAAAGATATTTCATCCCAATTGGACAAAACGCATAAGTTCCCAAAAATTTCGAACTGGGATGAGAGCCGTGTCACCGATTCAGATGAAGATGTGGTTATCTCTCACAACTGGGATGAACTGCGCCGCTTCATGTGGGACTACGTCGGTATCGTAAGAACAAACAAACGCCTGGAACGCGCTATGCATCGCGCCAGCTTATTACAGCAGGAAATTAATGATTATTACAGCAACTTCAGAATCAGCAACGATTTAATTGAGCTGCGTAATCTAACACTGGTTGCAGAACTAATAATTCGCAGCGCGATGATACGTAAAGAAAGTCGCGGCCTGCACTACTCTCTGGATTACCCCGAAGCAGATGATGCATCTATCGCAAAAAATACTGTATTAAAACCAGAGCACAAATCGATTAAAGAAAAAATAAAAATTATTAAATAATAGTTAGCTTTAAGCTGCAAGAAACTTCAAACATAAAATAGATTTTCACTATGTCACAAACCAGTTATTTTATCGAACCCGACCAACTCGAATCATTACGAACGAACGAAAACATCATCATCGTCGACCTGTGTAAAGTGAAACAATATACACAGGCACATATTCCAGGTGCGTACTTTATCAATTATGCTGACATCGTAAAAGTTGATAAGCCGGTAATGGGTTTATTACCTGATGATGAAGATTTTTCTGCCTTACTCTCAAGATTAGGCGTAACAAAAAAATCACTGATTGTTGCTTATGATGATGAGGGTGGCGGCTGTGCTGCACGATTCGTCTGGACATTACATGTATTTGGCCACGAAACAGCCGTGGTGCTTAATGGTGGCTTACATAGTTGGGCAAATGAAGGACACAAGCTAAGCAGCACAACACCAGAACCCTCTGCTGCCAGTGACTACACTATTAAAAAAACACATCATCACACAGCGACGCGTGCTTTTATTTCGACACATCTGGATGACGACAATGTCGTATTTCTCGATGCACGTTCTTTAGCGGAATATAACGGTGAGAAAAAGTTTGCTGACAAGGCAGGGCGAATTCCTGGCGCGATTCACTATGAATGGACAGCGTCAATGGATCAAAATAACAACCTGCGTCGATTACCTGCCGAGGATATTCAAACTAGACTGGATGAACTTGGCATCAGCCAAGACAAAGAAGTAATTTGTTACTGCCAGTCACATCACCGCTCTGCGTATTCATGGCTGGTATTAAAATCTTTGGGTTACGATAACGTTTTAGGTTACCCCGGCTCCTGGTCGGACTGGGGGAATCATCCTGATACTACGGTTGAAATATAGGATGGCGTTTGGTTCTGTTAGTGGCTGCAATTTCAATTGATCGACGCAACACTTTATTCTTAAATAAGAAAAGAAGGAGTGTTGGTTATAAAGCAAAGAACGCGAATTAAAAGAAAAACAGCTGTTTTCACTCCCTCTCCCTTTGGGAGACGGTTACAGGGAAGTAACCGGTAGGGCGACGCAGGAAGCTAAAGCCGAGGGCTGGGGTGAGGGAATCATTGTAAACACCCTCATCCTAACCTTCTCCCAGAGGGAGAAGGGACTCATAAGCCTTTATACTTATTCGCGTCTTTTGCGTTCTTCACGGACTAACGTTTTTAGACTTATAACTTATAACTTATAACTTCTCTTTAGACTCAACTAAAGACTTCAATCATACGTTGTCCGTTGATTTCGTATATTCATCTCACTGGTTTCCACCAGTTGATTACCCTCAAGCTTAAATTTCTTTATCGTTCTCTTCATCGGTGTTCTGGCCATAGGGTCGTATTTAGCGCGATCAAGATACTCCACCGTAATCTGATTTTTAAAAATCTTCATGGCTTCGACTCTTACCCTGTCCCCGATAAAGTAAGACTCAACTAAATCATCGCTGTCTCTCGCCACCGCCAGATAAAAAAACGTACCGCTGCCGCCGGTATGCTGCATTAATATCAAAGCAGCCTCTTTAGTATTATCACCATTTAAATCGGCAAAAATGGGTTTATGAATTACTTCAGTGATAATAATGGCCGTCGTACCGGGGATTTTTTTACGTGCATGACTATCATCCAAGATGACCTTCTCTTTTTCGATAAGGTAGCTGTGGTTCAGAGGATCCATACCGTGAGTAATCAGATCTTTCTGGTTACAACGCCCTTCTCTTAAATAGCGTCCAGCTACCCAGGCAGTCGTCCCCTTATATCTCACACGGCACCAGCGTGGTCTCTGCTTTAAGAGTTTTTGTTTATCGTAATCAGATAAGGTTGTGGATTCATGAAGAGTTAATCCACCTTTGCAGCCCATATTTCTGATGCACTGAGCATCGTACGGTATCTCGCCTATCTTTGATGCGGCGAAGTCGGCACTGCTACGCATATTGAGCGTATCGTTTCTTTCGACATTGCGTATCTGCCAATAATCAGGGCCATCAGCTTCAGCAGAAGATAACTGTGCATACGTTAAAGACAGTAGTAATAACAGAGCAGGCATAACCAACTTCAGGTTCATTATCACATTCCTTTATTTGCAATATTACTAACTATATTGACAGAATAGTTTCGCGATAATGTTTCAACTCATCGATTGAGTCTTTGATATCGTCCATCGCAAGATGGCTGGATTCTTTAGTGTAGACCATTTTCTTTTCAGGAGCCCATCGACTGGTAAGCTCTTTTAAGGTACTGACATCGAGGTTTCGATAATGAAAGAATTCTTCCAGATGCGGCATATATCGCGCAAGGAATCTTCTATCCTGACAGATACTGTTGCCACACATCGGCGACTTGCCTGCTGGCACATACTGTTTTAAAAATGCGACTGTAAGATTTTCTGCCGTTTCTTCTGAAATCGCACTGTTAAGTACGCGATCTGTTAAACCAGATTTGCCGTGTTGATTCGTACACCACTCATCCATATTACTCATGACATCTTCTGACTGATGAACAACTATCGATGGCCCTTCATCCAGAATTTTAAGGTTTTTATCAGTGACGATGGTGGCAATCTCAATGATAAGGTCTGAATTTGGATCCAGTCCTGTCATTTCGAGGTCTATCCAGATAAGGTTTTCGTCACTCATTTTTGCCATGATATTACATTTCCTTAATTCATTAAGTATTGAGCAGTTTTTTTAGTATTGCATCAATGGTATATTGAACAGATATTACCTGTGCAGTGTATCAGATACACTGCACCAAACAACAGATAACACAAAGAGTTTTTGATGAACGAGTTACATAATTTCACCCTTTTATTTCTTGCCATGCTGGTCATATCGACTTTGATGCGATTATATTTGTCGCAACGTCAAATCAACCATGTAAAGAGTCACCGTGCTACCGTACCAGAATCCTTTGCTGATAAAATCTCACTCGAAGATCACCAAAAAGCTGCCGACTACACTATAACCAAAGTAAATTTTGGACGCCTGCCATTATTTTATGAAGTTATCCTACTGCTGATATGGACGCTCGGCGGTGGCCTGCAGTGGCTGGATCAAAATATTTTAACGTTAGAACTCAATCCTATATTTACCGGCATCACAGTCATGCTCGCATTCACCTTAATTTCTGCATTGCTCGATCTGCCTTTTTCTATCTACAACACATTTGTCATCGAAGAAAAGTTTGGTTTTAATCGTACAACAGCAAAAACATTCATCACTGATATGATCAAAGGCAGTTTGCTAGGCGCAGCTATCGGCATACCACTACTCTATGTGATTTTATGGCTAATGGAGCAAGCTGGAGAGCAGTGGTGGATATATGCCTGGATGGTGATTAGT
>JAUVDN010000106.1 GCA_030595325.1 Gammaproteobacteria bacterium
CCAAGCATCAGTCCGACAATAATATTTAGTAAAGCTTCCAAATTACCATGTGCATGAGGGCCGCCTTTAATAGTATCAAGGGTTATTCTGGCGTTAAGGTTAGTATTTAATGCCAGAATCGCTTCTGAATTGGCTTTTGCAATTTCATCAGCAGTCATTGTTTCCAACGTTTCCGTATTTTCAAATTCAGACATAACGATTAATTGTAAATTAGATAATACTTTCTGTTTTTCCAGTGATGCTTTTTCAACATCGGGTAATAATGTTACAACCATATAAGGCCCTAAGCTGGCGGTTATCACTAAAAACAGGAAACCAAAGACTATATTTTTTTTACCTTCCATTATATTCTCCTTTGTATGTGAGTTTTTGTTTGGCTATTTTGCCCCGAAATTTTCCCCGGCTATTGCACTGATCATTGACCCTTATTTACACGGATTTGATAAATATTATCAGACCATTAGTTTGCTCCGGGTGGGTCAATGGCTAATACAAATATTAGCCTTTTTTGGCTCATTTTTCTGTTCAATTTAACAGCTTT
Organism: Gammaproteobacteria bacterium; assembly: GCA_030595325.1. Taxonomy (GTDB): domain Bacteria; phylum Pseudomonadota; class Gammaproteobacteria; order SZUA-229; family SZUA-229. The sequence continues at coordinate 542 of JAUVDN010000106.1, forward strand.
TAAGCACATCAGGGAGGAAACATGCTTGCCCAAATTTTTGTTAAAGGAAGAAATAAATGATGTTTATAATAGTTCGTTCACATGTACATGTAAGGGCAGTGTCCCTACATGTTTCCAATATTATGTTAAGTGAGCAGTGTCCCTATAACCTGTATCTATTTCTAGTTGACCATATTTTGTTGGATTCGTGTATATTTCATAGCTCGAAGACTATTTAATAGTTGGCAATTTATATTTAAAGTGCACTCAGAAAAATGAAATCACTAAACACTATAATTGTAATCATCTGTCTTTTTATATCAGGATTTGCTTTTTCGGCTGAGCCTGATGCCCCCACAATAAAAGAATTGGCCGATAAAAAACAGGCTGCGGAAGAAGTTATCAAGGCGTTGACGGATGCGCCTGTCGCTGGTCCCTATGATGAATATAATCGCTCCACCCCGCGTTCAAGTCTTTTAGAACTGGCAAACGCCATTAAAGCAAAAGACTTTGATCGTGCAACTAATTACCTGGACTTCAGAAATTTACCTTTCTCAACAGATAAAGAGCCAGATAACCAGGTTAGTGCTGATCTGGTTAGGAAACTTTCTATCGTTGCTAAACGTGCAATGACCATCAGTGTTGAAGATTTAAGTGATGATCCACTGGGGCATAAAGATGATGGCCTGCCAAGTTATCGTGATCGTATAACTACTGTGAATACAAAAGGCGGCCCTGTCGATATTTTAATGCAACGTGTACCTCGTGGTGAGGGTGTGTTTATCTGGAAGGTTTCTAATGCAACTGTTGCCTTGATTCCTGCTTTAAATGACGAGTTTGGTTACGGTGCCATCGGTGAAAAGCTGTCTCAAACATTTCCGAGTTACGTGATAGGCGGTTTTGAAGTCTGGCAGATTGTTATGTTGGCGGCTTTACTGCTTATCGGGTATGTTATTGCTTATGTAGTCACATTTTTACTTTTTAAAATCATACAGAAATACAAACACTTTAATAAGCAGCGCTTGCAAAAATTTGTTGTTGGCCCGCTCCGTCTTTTAATCCTTGTTATCTTTATACGTGCTACATTCGACATGATTTCGCCATCACTGGTCGCCCGTGCATTATTTGAAGCAAAAACATTTTTGATTATTGCTGTTTTATGGGTGTTGCTCGGTGTTGTTGATTTAATTATAAATCGGTTTGCTGAGCGCATGAAACGAAATGATCAGGAAAGTGCCGCAGTATTATTAAAGCCGGTAGCAACAACGATCAAGCTTATGCTTGTTGTGCTGGCTGTTGTTTCGTGGATGGATAATTTAGGTTTTCAGGTGACAGCGTTAATTGCAGGTTTAGGTGTGGGTGGTATTGCCGTTGCTCTTGCCGCGCAAAAGTCACTGGAGGACCTGATCGGTTCTATCATTATCTATACTTCTCAGCCTGTACATGTAGGTGATTTTTGTAAATTCGGTACTACTTTGGGTACGGTTGAAGAAATTGGTTTGCGTGCGACACAGTTGCGTACATTAGCTCGAACGGTTGTGCACATTCCAAATGCTTTATTTGCTGCAGGTGAAATAGAGAATTTAACATCACGCGATAAAATTCTTTACCGTACGCGTTTACGGTTGTCATATAAAGATACACCTGACCAGGTAGAACAGGTGTTAACAAAAATACGTGAATTAATAGATCAGTGCGAATTCATAGATGAAGAAGACTCCCGTGTACGTTTTTTGGATTTTGGTGAATATGCGCAGGAGCTTGAACTGTACGTCTATATCAAAACACAGGATTTTTCTGAATACCTTGAGCATCGTGAAGATATCAATCTAAGAATTAATAGAATCGTCGAGGCTGTAGGCGTTGATTTGGTGGTGCCTGCGAGAACCATAGACTTGCAACAATCTGCGGACAGGCTTTCTGAAAGCAAGTAAGAAGAACGGCCGGAAATTAATGATTCACCTTTAACCTGTTTATTACAAAGTGGCTTTATTTTTCTTTAGACGATTTGCAACACGTATTCACCGGTTTCTTGCGATACAGATGCAATTTAAATACCGCCGCCCCATCGATATTGCCACGCGATCCCGAGTGCATCATAATTATTTCCTGTGCGTGTGCTTACACCGCTGCTGCCAAATAGTTTGATGGAGTTATAGCGGTTGACTGGTAGTGCCAGGGTGAATCCTGTGCGCCAGTTTTTCTGTAAATCATTATTAGTAATGCCTTCGATCGTGCTCCGTCCGCCAGTGTAATAGGTAGCGCTGACTGCGGCCCAGATGTCGTGAGCAAAAGAATAGGTTACATGGAGCTGCGTAGAATAGATGGTTTCCTGTTCACGCGTTTTGCCATTATCAAAATTGTTATTATCAGTGTAAAAGATCGCTGCCGTAGAAGCCTCTAGTGTCCAGTTTCCAAGTGCATGAGAGATACCCAGCTCGGGCGCAAAAGACCAGCGGTTAGTACCAATATTGATAAATTTGTCAGAATCATATGCGCCTAGTGGGGCGGTGAGCTTGAATGTGAAACCGATAATCGTATCTTGCCGGTAGTCTTTAAATTCTTTTAATGAAAGAGCAGGTGCGCCATAAAAGTTAATAGAAAAATATAATGATGGGTCAGCTGCACCATCAGTTTCTCGTGTGCGGAAATCACCATTCACGTATCCATCGGCAGATAATGAGGCGTATGGCAGTAATACTCCAGCTTTTGCAGACTTGCCTGCAACGTTTAGCGTGTGCAGGTATCCTAGTAGTCCCATATCTATATCTGCATTGGCGTCTGTGATGGGTACTGCAGGATCAAACAGTAAAGCACCTTTAGATCCCTGATAGCCAACGAGCAGAAAGTTCATACCGACTGGTGCATTTGAGTAAGCACGGGGCTCTAGAGCTTGAGCATGGCAATTACTCATCATACTTATTAGACTAAGCGCCATAATGGCGGGTATGTAAGGAAATCTATTCATAAGCTTGTTGAGTAATGCCAGTATATAACGTGAGGTAAAAAATATGTTATTAACACAAGTATATCTAATTAGAAAGACTGGATGACAGTATCAGAGGCAGGGATTAGTTTGTTTACATTCTGCCGGTTATGAGGGCGGTTAGCGAGTCAGAGAACCCACTTAAATTGCGCTGTGTAGTTATTCAATAGTCATACCTATACCCTTTTCCTTACCACTACTTTATTTATTACTTACGAAGTATTGATGATGCTAAGTGGTTTATTTTAATTGTCGAAAACTGATGGCAAACTCTTAGCTATCGCTTTAAAACAGACTGATTCGTTCAAGCAGCCAGAATGATGAAAGCCCGCCGATAGAATAAATGGCGACAGCTTCTGCCCGGTTAAGTAATTTTTTTTGATTAAACTGATGCAGTAACCATGTTAGTAATACTACGCCCAGAACAAAGAGTAGCTGACCCATCTCAACACCAACATTGAAAAAAACTAGTGCTATGGGGATTGCCTGTTGCGGCAAACCGATTTCAGCAAGCGCACCGGCAAAACCAAATCCATGAAGCAACCCGAAGATAAATGCGATCAACCAGGGCCAGCGTGCGGCATATCCCGGCCGACCTTGTCGGCCATGAACAATTTCAACGGCAAGAAACAAGATGCTTAATGCAATAACTGCTTCAACAGGTTGTTGTGGTACGTAAATAAATCCTAGTGCTGCAGCTGCTAGTGTGAAGCTGTGTGCGATAGTGAAAGCGGTAATTGTTAGCAGTAATAGTCGACTATTATTAACGATAAGTAGCAGAGCAAACACAAACAATAAATGATCAAAGCCAAGCAGTATGTGTTCGATGCCCAGCCATGTATAGGTTTTTATCACCTGTAGCGTGGACGCCTCTTCCGGAATGACATAAAAACGATTTGAAGGTGTTAGTTGTGCAGTATGCGATGTGCCATTGATGAATTCCAGATGCAACAATACATCGGTATTCGTTAGCTCTAAGCCGGTGATTGATACTGTTTTATTCTGCAGTCCGTTCTTACAAGCAATCATCCAGCGCTGTATGTACGAGGCATTTACCTGATGTGTTATGGCCTGAGTCTTATCAATGCAATCATTATGAAACAGTGGCTGCAGACTCAGTTTTTTATCACCCTTTGATGGCACTTTCCACAACACAGAATACAGATTGCTCGTGTTTTCTTTTATTTCGAGATAAGCAGGGCGAATCTCATCGGCAAAAGATGTGCTTATCGAAGCGAAGAAAATTAGTATGCTAAGGCCATGTTTAATGTGCTTATTCAAAAATGGCTTCATGGTTTGGGGCTGGCTAATTCGTCTTCGTTTGACTTATCTTTATCAGGAACGTTTTCAGAAGCGTTTTCGATGACGATGTCATAGCGCTGTCGTAAGTTTTCATAAAATGTTTTATTCATCGACTGGCGTTGTTCAGCTTGCCATTCATAACGAACTTTATCTCGAACTATATTTAATTCGACGGCTTGAGCAGGGGTTTTATTGCTTATGTGTATCAGGTGCGAGCCATAACTTGATTTAACGGGTCCTTGCCAGTCGCCGGCATTCAAGCTAAATAATTCGGTGGCGAAGTCCTGACCGAATATTCGCGACACACCAAACTCTGTTATTTCATTGTATTGTTTCCCCATCATAAACGGGTCGCCTGAAATGTGTGTATCAATCACTGCATTAGGTTGCTTGACCTCGTCGAGTAATTTCAAGGCATCGGGTTCGGTCTGTGTCTCGCGCTTATCGTTGTTAAAATAAATATGCTCAAAGCTGAGGGTGGCAGGTGTTTCAAATTTTTCAGGGTGTGCGCTTAAGAATTTTATTAATTTTTCATCGTCTGGTTCAGCCATCGCTGCAATATCAGATGAGATGAATTCAATTTTCTGCGCAAGGCGTCTGCGTACGATGGTATCGTTCTTATCCAAACCCATCGCCAGTGCTTCCCGGTACATAACTTCTTCACGAACCTGCTGTTCGATCATGCCTTGCAGTTCAGTTTGTGTTGGCGGTCTTTGTCTTTTCTTTTCCCACAGCAAGATCAATCGATCAATGCTACCTTTGGTGATAACAATACGATTGTTGTCGTTGTCATAACCTTCATTTTGCAGGTCATATAGTAAAAAAATAGCAGCCCCTATTAACAAAAAATGTAACAGGGGCTCACGTAACCATTTTTTCAACAAAACTCTCCAGACTATTTAGCTGAGTACCATATTGGAGAAGTATAAGCACGTTCCTGATGAACCAATTTCGCATCCTTCGGAAGCTTGGCGCCAAGGCGTACCTTGTCGTAAACAATCCAGCGCGGTGTTGGTATTTCAATAACGCGAGCGTAGTAGAAAGCATTTTCTTTGGCGTCGAAATCCGGGTCGCTCCAGACGGTAGCGAGCTCGGAAGCGCCTATTGTATTAGTCCAGTTTGCTGCTTCCAGATCAACCGTGTTACCCACGTGTGGCAATTTGCCTTTGGCGTCTAGTTTACGATTGTCCGACCAGCTTACGTCATATACTTTTTCGTGAGTTTTACCTTTTTTGTCCATCCATCCCTTGACGATCTGTATGCGGTCGAGATTAGCACCGACGGAATCACGCAATGCATAGACCATAAACGTTGGTGTTTTCTTGCCTTTAGGTGCTTTACTTAAATCACCACCCATCGGCACGCCTTTTTCGTAGCCACGGAAAGCAGGTGCACGACTGCGTAGATCGTTATCATCATAGTCCCAGCCGCCGAAGAATCGCACCGTTATGCGCGGGCCGGTGGTAGCGTAGGTTTCCTTACGCGCCATGGCGTCCCAGATTGCTTCACGCGTGTTCTCCTTAGCCCATACACCCTGGTAACCGGAAGCGAGCAGCATGTCACCCGAAATTTCACCCAGTTTCGATTTTACAAAGGGGTGAGATACGCGGGTCTTCGACGGTTCTACGCTGGTAGATTTACCAAAAAAGTTTTCTTCTTCAGCTGTCGACAGACTGGTGTGGCTGTCAGTTGCACCGACCATGCCGAACTTATAAGGGTTAGTGCCTAATTTCTTTTCTAACTCGAGGCCGTTCTTTAACGCTTCGCGTGCATATTCGCGTTGCAACATATCGTCGGTCTTGAGCTGTGTAATATCCAGGTTACCTACATCCCATGTGCCATAATCGGCAAACTCATCATTGGGTGAAAGCACCGGATGCGTTTCACCATCACCTTTTATCTGTGTGACTTCATAGAGTGGCTCCCACCTGGCACGTAATTCGACATAGTTTTTATCCACCTTGCCACCGGCATAGGTTATTTCAGTGGGGAACATCCAACCATTTGAAAGGTTGCCGTTGTGGGAAATTGCAAATGCCTTACCACCGGTTTTTTTCTCGTAATCATCTAGCCATTTATAAAGATCCAGCGGGTTCGTTGTGCCAAGTGGTGGCTGTGTTGTCAGCGGTATTACTTGCCGTGCCCGATCACCGTTATCTCGCAGTATCACGTTGCGATGCATGTTGAAACCTTTGGGAACCGATGTCCATTCATAACCGATCAGGGTGGTAAATTTTCCCGGATCATTAAAGCGATCTGCGGTATCGATGATGTCGTACCAAAGATCGTCATATACTTTTGAGCCGGGAGAGTAGTCGCTGACCATTTTTTTAGGAAGCTTCATCTGTGCAAAGTGCGTAATTAGGTCGAATGCCGCTTCACCCGCAGCTGCGCCGCCTTTTTTAAACCCCTCATGCCATTCCTTGCCTTTTGGTATTTCTACTATATTGGGCGCTCCTTCTTGTATATCCGTGGCGATACCCATCATGTCGGAATGGTCGGTGATTACTAGCCAGTCCAGTGGTCGTCCTAACTTGGCTTGTACGCCTGAG
>JAUVDN010000083.1 GCA_030595325.1 Gammaproteobacteria bacterium
CGAGTTTTACCACTGCCCGCACCCGCCAGCACCAGCATCGGGCCGTCGATAGTACGAGCGGCTTTTCGCTGTTGCGGGTTAAGTCCATGATTAGTGGTTGGCTGCTGCTGGGAATATGACATAGAGGGGGCGCATTTTACTTGAAGGGGTTTGGGAATTGTTTACTGTTATGAAATATATTTGTTCTTTTTTATAATAGTTACTACAAGATAATTACTTTAACCTTCGCGGGTCTCGCCCCGCTGGCGAGGCACTCTTTGTCTACAGCCACAAAGAGTACCCAGAAAAGGCCGCCACGACGGCTACGCCCTGTAGAAAGCACAGGGTCCCCATTAAGACAGCACGGTTATCATGCTGCGAAAAAACTCGCCCACGTTGAAAAAACACGTACGCTCAGACAGTTTTCACAGAAAGCCCATGACAACAGCACTGCCTCAATGCCTTGCCTAATGTGGACTCAAGGTCAAGATCAAAACAGTGCTTGTTTCTTGTTTCTAGCTTCTGCTTTATTCTTTTGACTTACTCTCGCATTAGCCGAGCCATTGAAGAATGACGGCTAGTGTGAGTTTTCTGCGACAGCTGTCTGAACTCACGTGTTTTTCGTGAGTGAGTTCTGGCGCAGCACGCTAGCTGTTATTCTTCAATGGGAACCCCTGTGTGTTTTACAGGGGCGACTAGCGTCGCGACGGCCTTTTCTGGTTACTCTTTTGGGCTGTAGCAAAAGAGTGACCCGCCAGCGGGGCGGGACCCGCAATACCAAAGTAAGTAACAGTCACAAAATTTAAGTGCAAAAAAAATAATGAAGTATCACTCAGTCTTATCTTTAAATTCACATAAATCCTCAATAAGACAAGACCCACATCTCGGTTTCCGTGCCACGCAAGTATAGCGACCAAGTAGAATCAACCAGTGATGTGCATCTACCATAAATTCATCAGGGATAAATTTTACTAACTTTTTTTCAACTTCCAGCACGTTTTTACCGGGCGCAATTTTTGTGCGATTCGATACCCGAAAAATATGGGTATCAACAGCCATGGTTGGGTGGCCGAAAGCGGTGTTGCGTACAACGTTGGCTGTTTTTCTGCCAACACCAGGCAGGGCTTCCAATTGTTTCTGGTCATCCGGCACGATACTGTTGTGTTCATCGATTAAAATTTTACAGGTCTTGATGATGTTTTTAGCTTTGGTGTTATACAGACCGATGGTTTTGACGTATTCCTTTAACCCGGTTTCGCCTAATTTATAAATGGCTTCAGGGGTATTGGCTATCGGGTAAAGTTTTGCGGTGGCGATGTTCACACCTTTATCTGTAGATTGTGCAGACAGGATAACTGCAATTAATAATTCGAAAGTACTGCTGAAATTTAATTCGGTGGTTGGTTCGGGATTGTCTTTTTGTAAACGCGAAAAAATTTCGTGGCGTTTTGTTTTGTTCATGTGTGTTTGGTGGCGGCAGAAAGTTTCTGCTTGTAGTGGTTTTAAGCAGTAGTTGCCGGATTAGCGTTTTGTATTTCTACAAGTTGTTGAGTACTTTGACGTTTATCTATAATGTTTTTAAGTGCTATCAGTAAACCAAGACCGATAAATGCACCTGGTGGTAAAACTGCAAGCAGAAATCCTGAGTAACTGTCACTTAAGGTAAATGTCATTGATTCACCGAGACTGCCAAACATCAATTGTGCATTCGCAAACAGGGTGCCAAAACCTATGAGTTCTCGTAGGCCGCCAAGGACGACTAATACGAAGGTGAACCCTATGCCCATCATGAATCCGTCTAATGCAGAATCACGTAAATTATTTTTAGAAGCAAATGCTTCTGCACGGGCAATTATCGAGCAGTTAGTAACGATTAGTGGAATGAAGATACCCAGCACAAGATACAACTCATGGAACCAGGCATTCATCACCAGTTCGATAGTGGTTACGATTGAGGCGATGATAAGCACAAAAATCGGAATACGTATCTCAGATTTTAACCAGTGGCGAATCAGTGAAATGATACTGTTTGATAAGACTAATGTGATTAGTGTCGCGATACCCAGACCTAATCCATTGATGATCGTGCCAGTAACCGCAAGCAGTGGGCATAAGCCTAACAGTTGCACCAGTGCGACATTATTTGTCCATAGTCCGCTCTTGCTTATGTCGGATGCAAGAATTTTTGTTGCTTCTATAGTTGTTTCTATTTCAGTATCTTTAGTCATGTTGTTTTGCCTTAACTGCCTGCACACTAAAAAGTATCTGCTGATTCTTTTTAAAGTATAACAAAGCGTTGTGTACGGCTTCCACTACAGCGCGAGGGGTAATAGTTGCACCGGTGAACTGGTCGAATACGCCGCCGTCACGCTTGACCTTCCAGCCCCGTTCATTCGGGTTATCAAGCGACTTTCCATCAAACCCAAGTATCCAGTCTGAGCGTGAAATTTCAACAACATCACCAAGCCCGGGTGTTTCTCGATGTTTGACGACTCTGACACCGGACAGGGAGCCGTCTGTCTTAATGCCAACCAGTAGATAGATAGGTCCGTTGTAGCCGTTGGCTGCAATGCTGGTTAAAACGACAGCAACGTTGTCACTATTTTTTCTGGCTCGGTATGCCAGTGATTCTTCTTTAGTGCTGAGCAAAGTGCTGGGTTTGACGATTATCGTGTCTAGCAGCAAATCGTTGTTGTATGAGTCAGCAGGAATAATTGTATTTAACTTTCGCAGCAGGGTCAGCTTCTCGTTGTATCTGATGTCATCTTCAGTCTGGGTAAATGTTAGTCCAACAAGCGCAGCACCTGTTGCGGCAAACAGCATAAGCAACGATGCTGTTATTAAAATGTTTTTAATTTGTGTGTTAGAAAAACTCATACTCGTATTTTTAATATAGCTGCTTAGTTATCGTTGGGTTATCGTTGGGCTATCGTTGGGCTATCGATTGGGGTCGCCATATACTTTGGGCTGAGTGTAATAGTCAATCAGTGGTGCGGCTATATTCATCAGTACCACGGCGAATGCGATACCATCCGGGTAGCCTCCCCAGCTGCGGATAATGTATACCAGCGCGGCGATACAAGCGCCATATATCCAGCGACCTTTTGGTGTGGTGCATGCGGTAACAGGGTCAGTAGCAATGAAAAAGGCACATAACATCGTGCCGCCACTGAAGGCATGGAATAATGCTGAGCTGTTTGAGGAATAGTCCATCACAGAAAATAGATTGGAGATTATAACCAGGCTAATCAGGAATGCGGTGGGAATGCGCCAGTCAGCAACGTCTTTTTTAACCAGCCAGATGCCGCCAGCAAGAAATGAAATATTAACCCATTGCCAACCTGTGCCGCTGATACCGGAAAATAGAGCGCTGAATTCGGGGTCATTTCTGGTTTCGATAATGTCGTGAAACTGGTTAAGCTGGGTTTTGATCAAATCGATAGGCGTGGCCATCGAAATACTGTCAATGGTTTCACCATAAGGTAAAACGCCAAGGAATACCCAGTTGAATGTAGTAATGAAGTCTGGCCAGCCAATAGTGCCACCATTAGTGACCCCCATTGGCGCCGACCATAAGGTCATTTCCAGAGGGAACGATATCATGACTACGATGTATCCAACCATGGCAGGGTTAAACGGGTTAAAACCTAAACCGCCATAGAGATGTTTTGCTACCGCAATAGCAGAGATAGAGGCGATGACGGTAATCCACCAGGGGGCGAGAGACGGTAATGCCAGCGCTAGTAAACATGCAGTGAGTAATGCGCTGCCGTCCAATAAGGTGTCGGTGACTTCGCGCTGACGCAGTTTAAGGATGATGGCTTCAGTTCCGATGCATACGCTGATAGCGATAATCAAATTAAATAATACGCCCCAGCCAAAAAAGTATATCGATGCCAGTGTTCCCGGAATTAAGGCGTACAGAACTTTAACCATCATGTCCTGAACGGTGATGCTCTGTTTAATGTGCGGTGATGGTGTGCTATTAAATAACATCTATTTATTTAGACTCCGAATTTTTATTTCTTTCAGATTTTTTAGCCTGGGCGCGTGCTACAGCCTCTGCAATAACAGACTGTTTGCTGTCATTAGTTGTTTCGGTTTTATTGTTCGCCGTATCATTCGCTTTCTTTTTCAGCAGCTCGCGCTTTTTACGTAATTTTTCTTCGCGCTCACGTTTTATCTTTTCCAGTCTTAATTGATGCGCTTCATGACGCTCTCTTGAGATGTCAGATGAGCTGCGTTCACGTTCTTGTTGCCAGATAGTTGTTTTTGCATAGCGATAATACTGTACCAGAGGAATATCGCTAGGGCAGACATAGGCGCAACAGCCACATTCTATACAGTCAAATAAATTATGTTCGACCAGGCGGTCAATATTCTGACTGCTAGCGTACCAATATAATTGTTGTGGTAACAGGCGTACAGGGCATGCTTCAACACATTTTCCGCAGCGGATGCAGGGCATGTGTTTTGATTTAAATATGCTCTCTTCTTTTGTTGTAACCAGCAGGCAGTTAGTCGCTTTGATGACTGGCATGTCATCGGCATTAAGAGAGAACCCCATCATCGGGCCACCCATGATGAGTTCGTCGCTGTTATCAGTATAACCGCCACAGTGTTCGATGCAGTCTTGCATAGGTGTGCCGATTAATACGTTGATATTTTGCGGTTGCTCAACACCGTGGCCAGTGATGGTCACTATGCGAGAAATCAGTGGTTCAGCTTGATGCACTGCGCGGTGGACTGCGTATGCGGTAGCAACGTTATGGCATAATACGCCGAGTTCTGCCGGGTAACGACCTTTGGGTACTTCTTTGCCGGTAATTATTTGTATCAGCTGCTTTTCACCACCACTGGGGTATTTGGTGGGAATGACCTCAATACGAAAGAAGTCAGTGCCGTCACTGTCGATGGCGGCTTGTATAGCATTGATGGCTTCGGGTTTGTTATCTTCGATAGCGATGAGGCATTGTCTGGCTTTGATAATGTGACCGATAATATCGGCACCAGATAAAACCTCTTTTGCGTATTCACGCATCAATACATCATCGCAGGTGATATAGGGCTCGCATTCAACGCCGTTGAGGATTAGCGTTTTTATGTTCATCTCAGTCTGCTTAACTGAAGAAGGGAAAGCTGCTCCTCCTAAACCCACGATGCCGGAATCACGAATGATCTTTCGCATATTCGACGAGCTGGTCTGGTTGTATTTATCACCAATAGGGTGCCGTACAACCCATTCATCTTTAAAATCATTTTCGATAAAGACGCATAAATCGGATAAGCCAGAAGCATGTGGAATAGTGTGCTGTTTTATATCGGTGACGATACCAGAGATAGGAGCGTGTACTGCGGCACTCAAAAGGTCGCCGGGCTTGGCAAGCATTTGTCCCTTTAATACCCGTTCACCATTTTTGACTAATGGCTGACTAATAACACCAATATGCTGTTGCAGTGGAATAATGTATTGCTTACATTGTTCCATGCTCGAAATTGCAGTGTGAGTTGACAGCTGTTTAAACGCGGTGAGTTTCAGACCACCATCAAGTTTACTCAGCTGACCCTCCACGTTGAATGCTTTAGTTTGTGTCATGGTTTTTATATGGCATGTGGTGCAGCATGTCCAGCATCGGGTAAGTCTGAGGTCCATTCTCTTACCGTAGGTTTGACTTCAAAGATATGAATGCAGTCAACCGGGCATGGTGGTATACATAAATCACAGCCGGTACATTCTGATTCGATAATGGTGTGCATCATTTTTGCCGCACCTAAGATGGCATCAACCGGACATGCCTGAATACATAATGTACAACCGATACAAGTTTGTTCATCAATACGAACGATGGTGGGCAGGTCTTTGACAGCACCATTTTCAGCATTGAGTGGTTTTATTTCAACGTCGAGTAAGTCTGACAGCGCAATAATGGTTGCTTCACCACCCGGCGGGCACTGATTGATATCGGCATCACCTCTTGCCATGGCTTCTGCATAAGGGCGACAACCTGGGTAGGTGCACTGGCCACACTGTGTTTGTGGTAACAGTGAGTCGATTTTGTCAACGACCGGATCGCCTTCTACTTTAAATCTCACCGCAGAGTACGCAAGCAGCAGACCAAAGATGCTGGCGATAATGGCAAGTGTGATGATGACGGTTAACATGATTGTTTATTTATAATCGTTTATCTATAAGTGTTTATCTATAATTGTTTATCTAAAAACATCTTATATTTTTATGAGGCCTGAAAATCCCATGAATGCGAGTGACATGATGCCAGCTGTTATCAATGCGATAGAAGTACCCTGGAAGGCTTCAGGAACATCAGCAACATTGATGCGTTCACGTAATGCAGAGAATAAGATTAACACCAGTGAGAAACCTACTGCGGCACCAAAGCCGTAAAACAGTGACTGTAAGAAACCGTGTTGCTCCTGAATATTGAGAAGAGCAACGCCTAAGACCGCACAGTTTGTTGTGATTAGAGGAAGAAATATACCGAGCACGTTATACAGAAGCGGACTAGTTTTGTGTACCACCATTTCGGTGAATTGTACGACAACGGCAATTACCAGGATAAACATGATGGTGCGCATGTATTCGAGATCAAGTGGTGCCAGAATATATTCGTTGACCATATAGCTGCTTACTGAAGATAGCGTCAGAACAAACGTCGTTGCCAGTGCCATGCCGATAGCAGTTTCAAGTTTTCGTGACACGCCCATGAACGGGCACAGGCCTAGAAATTTGACCAGTACGAAATTGTTCACCAGTATTGTGCTTAGCAGGATTAGTGCAAATTCTGTCATGCGCGCATTCTATCAGATTGCGGCTGTGGATTTTTGATTTAGATTATAAAAAACTGAATAGAATCAACAAGGAATGTAAGTTTTTTAGGTGGGTCTAAGGGAGTTTACGGGGCTGCGCCTATCCGCCACTGGCATGCTGTAGTTCAGATGCTTCAATGGTTGCCGCATCGGCAGTAACCTGATTGCGGCCATTTTCCTTGGATACATAAACAGCACTGTCAGCTGCCTTGTAAAGGTGGTCAAAATCTTCGTCATGTTCTTTTATTAGTGACGAGATGCCTATACTTGCGGTTACTTTTAAACCTGCCGGTTCGGCTAGTTCAATCATCGAGCGAATGTTTTCTGCTTTATGCAATGCGTCGTGGATGTTGCAGTGTGGTAACAGGATTAAAAATTCTTCGCCACCAATTCGTGAAACGATATCACCTTGACGACAGGTTGCCATTAGCAACTTACCAATGTCTGCCAGTACAATGTCACCGGTAGTGTGGCCGAATTCATCATTGATGTGTTTGAAAAAATCCAGATCAAGAATCATGACGCTTAGTGGGTAGTCATAACGCACTGCGTCTTTGATGTATTTCGGTGCGTAATCTGAAAGGCTATGCCGGTTGTGACAAGTCGTCAGCTGATCAGTCATCGCGATGTTAAACAGCGAACGTTGCTGCTGACGTACCTGATCTGCCAGACGTTTATTGGTAATCAGATTGTTGACACGGGCGGCTAGTTCTTCTTCGATAGGCGGCTTAGTTACATAATCGTTGATGCCAGCATGCAGTAATCTGATGCGTAGTTTTGCATCGTCATGGCTAGTCATCGCTAGTATCGGTGTTTTAGCTGAGTGCGAGTTTGATGCGCGAATCATTCGTACCAGAGATAGACCGTCCATCGTACCCTCTAACATCACATCAGTAATGACCAAATCGTATTCGTTATCAGAGAATGCGTGGAAGGCTTCTTCAGCACTTGAGAAATGTGTGATTTCAAGATTCAGTTTTTTAAGGTATTTGGTTACGATGTGGGCAACAGAAGCGCTGTCTTCTACATAAAGAACTCTGCCACCCTGAATATCAATTTTTTTCTCACCCTGAATATAATAACGAATGCTTGACTTCAGGTAGGTGATATTTGTCTTTGGAAAAATATCTTTAATGCCCGCAGCGCGTGCATTTTTTAACAGGGTTTCGTTTGGCTCAGAGGTGAGCAGAATAATCGGTGTTTTTAGTTCTGAGTTTTTACAGTGGGCGATAAATTCAGCGCCGCTCTTATCGAAGATGTGCTGTGATGCGATGATCAAGTCATACTTGGTTTCTTCAGTAGTATCTACGAGTAAAACAAGTCCTTCTTCACCGGTGCGTACACAGCTAACCGTACAGCCAAGCTCAACGAGCAGGTCTTGTAAGATTTTCTGGAATAATCGACCGTTTTCTAATATAAGTACTTTCATTAACTATTAGTATAATAGAGTGAAACAATTAGGATTCAGTATAGATGACAAGCTGTCATATAATGCAGATATACGGGCGATTTAGTGATGTTTTTTTAGCTGTTTAAAATCAGTCTGAAAATTTAGTCTTAAATCACAGTCTTGAATCACTGTTTTGAAGCATCGCTGGGGTTTTAAGCTTACTTAACTTTCATCCCGGGTTTTGCACCATCGTCAGGGGTCAAAATAAACAGGTCTTTTCCGCCCGGGCCGGCAGCAAGAACCATGCCTTCAGATAGGCCAAAGCGCATTTTTCGTGGCGCCAGATTAGCGACCATTACAGTGAGTTTACCTTCCAGGTCTTCTGGGTTGTAAGCCGACTTTATTCCAGCAAAAACATTTTTAGTGACCCCGTCTAAATCCAGTGTTAGCTGTAATAATTTGTCTGCGCCTTCAACGTGTTCAGCTTTAATTATTTTTGCAATACGTAAATCAATTTTTGCAAAATCATCAAAACTGATTTCATCGGCAATCGGGTCATCGACTAATGGTCCCGTTGTTGTACTATTTTCAGTCGGTTTTTCTTCTGTAGTCGGCATGTTCTGTGTTGAGGCTTCTGTAATCGCATCGATCTGATCTTTTTCGATGCGTGTAAGTAGAGGTTTGAATTTATTTATCTGATGAGAAAGCAAAGGCTGGTCGATGTTCGCCCATGTTAACTCAGTGTTTAAAAATGTTTCAGATTTTTCTGCTGTCGCTGGTAAAATCGGTTTTAAATAGGTCATTAACAAACGGAACATATTCAGACCTTGGGTGCATATTTTTTGCACCTCGTCTTCACGACCTTCTTCTTTGATTAAAACCCAGGGTTTGTTTTCGTCGATATAAACATTGGCTTTGTCTGCCTGTGCCATAATTTCACGAACCGCTTTATTGTATTCACGGTTTTCAAAGTGTTCAGCAACCTGTTCGCCGGCGGCTACAATTTCATTGTATAAATCGGGTTCGGGCAGTTCTGTAGATAATTGTTTATCAAACTTTTTGGTTATAAAACCAGCGCATCGACTAGCAATGTTAACGACTTTTCCGACCAGGTCAGAGTTAACGCGTTGCATAAAGTCTTCGAGGTTAAGGTCGATGTCATCGACACCTGAAGATAATTTAGCGGTGTAGTAATAACGCAGATATTCAGGATTTAGATGTTCGAGATAAGTGCGTGCTTTGATGAAAGTGCCACGAGACTTAGACATCTTTTGCCCATTAACGGTTAAGAAACCATGGCAGAAAATAGCTGTCGGTTTACGGTAGCCGGCACCATCTAAAACGGCGGGCCAGAATAGTGTGTGGAAGCGGGCGATGTCTTTACCGATAAAATGGTATAGCTCATTTTTACTGTCAGCCGCCCAGTAGTCATCAAAGCTGATGTCACTGCCATTATTATTTTTATCGCACAGATTTTTAAAGCTCGCCATGTAACCCATGGGCGCATCCATCCATACATAAAAATACTTGCCCGGTGCATCAGGTATTTCAAAACCCCAGTAGGGTGCATTTCGTGAAATATCCCAGTCCCGCAATCCATCTTCAAACATTTCTTCAAGTTTGTTAGCAACTTCAGCTTGCACATGACCGGCTTTAATCCACTGCTGTAACATGTCAGAAAAGTCGCTAAGTTTGAAAAAGTATTGCTCAGAATCTTTTTCTATAGGCGTAGCACCACTGACTGCTGATACTGGGTTTTTTAATTCGGTGGGGTCGTAGGTGGCACCGCAAACTTCGCAGTTATCGCCGTATTGGTCATCGGCACCACACTTGGGGCAAGTGCCTTTGATGAATCTATCAGGCAGAAACATTTCAGCTTCAGGGTCATACGCCTGCTTTATTGTCTGGGTGCGGATATGACCTGCTTCGCGCAGCTTCAGATAGATGCTGGAAGCAAATTCTTTGTTTTCATCCGAATGCGTGGTGTAGTAATTATCAAAATCGATCAAAAAATCAGAGAAGTCAGTTTCGTGTTCTTTTTGAGTAGCAGCAATCAACTCTTCCGGGGTAATGCCGTCCTGGCGTGCACGTAACATGATAGGGGTGCCATGAGCATCATCTGCACACACGTAATAACAGTTATTGTCACGCAAACGTTGGAAACGCGCCCAAATATCTGTCTGAATATATTCCACCAGATGACCAAGATGAATAGGGCCGTTGGCATAAGGCAGGGCACTGGTGACTAGAATGTTGCGCTGCAGTTTTGTTTGTTTGTGGGTCATGATGCCGGGGCTAATGATGCCGTTTGTGCAAAGGGCGCACAATTTAGCATTTTGACGGGTTTAATGCACGAAAAACGTGGTTGCTAGATTGGTTGCTTATGGCCAGTAAGAGACGTTGGCAGTTATCAGTTTGCAGTCGTCAGAAAAAGAAAAACCTTAGCTTTTACTACAGAGCCTGTGGCTTTTCGGTTATTTTGTTTTTAACTTAAAACTGATAACTGCCTACTTAAAACGTCTCTTTTGACTCA
>JAUVDN010000095.1 GCA_030595325.1 Gammaproteobacteria bacterium
CTGGATTAAAGATAAAGTGAAATACCGGAAACTTATTATCGTTCCCGGTTCAGCGCTGATTTCGATAGTTGGTTTTTACTGGTTTTTAGAAAGACTTGAGCTGTTTTAATTAGTCGTTATTAAATAATTGTTTTAAGTAATTGTTTTAAATTATTGTTTTAAATATTCGTTTTAAGCGAATTTTATTAAGTAAGAGAATTGTATGTCGCAGAATTGTATATTTATGAGAATTAAAAATTTAGTTGTTTTATCCGCTTTGATGTTGCTTACAGTCTCCTGCGCTAATACCAGCATGCTGCAAAACTGGAAAGATACGGAACTAACACACGACTATAAACATCTGATGATTATTGGCATATCTGACAGCCAGCAAACACGCCAGATCTATGAAAAGTATTTTGTTGACGAATTAAAGAAAAGTAATATAACAGCGACACCGAGTTATGAACTAATTAATAGTAAGCAAAAGATGAACCGTGAGACAGTTGTGGCAGCTATCAAGGGAACAGATATCGATGCTGTGTTAGTGACTTATCTGGTCTCTGCAGATGTTGAAATAAAACACCGGGATTCACCATTGGGCGTCACTTACTCAGGAACAGCAGAAGGAGCAGAGATATCGGCAACCATCGTTTCCAACCGTGGGCGCTCACGCAGTGAAGAAGTGTTTGTCCTTAAGAACGATGTGTTTGACGCTGAGTCTAAGTCATTGGTTTGGTCAGTTCAGACTGAGACTGTTGGTCCAGAATCAATTGATGAGGTTGTTACCGAAGTGACAAAGTTACTTATCAATCAACTGTTAATTGATGGCGTCGTAAAATAACATATATATCAGTGGCTTGCGCGTGCAATAATTAAGTTATTGTGTTTTGGTGCGCACTTGCTATCATGCGACTCAATAGTCGAAAATAATTCTTAAGGAAGTAAGTATGAGCCTGCTTAATCAGTCAAAGCATCAATCAAAGCATCAGTCAAAGTATCAGCAAATTTTTAAGGTCATCTTAGTTACTTGCACAGCATCATTACTGTTTTCCTGTGCAAATACCAAGATATCTCAATCCTGGGTTGAGCCAAATCACACAAAAATATATGACGACTTATTGATAATTGGTATCGGTGAAAGCGAGCAAAGCCGTCGTGCTTACGAAAGTTATTTTGTTGCCGAGTTAAATGAGAAGGGTATCGAAGGCGCAGCGAGTTATCAGTTAATTAAAAGTGATGAGAAGATGGATAAAGCTACCGTAGTTAAAGCGATAGAAGGTTTAGACATCGATGCCGTCATCGTCACTCATATGGTTGCTGTCGAGGAAGAAACTATCTATCGACCAGGTGCAGGATATAGCGGTGTTAGTTATGGTGGTTATGGCGCATACGGTGGTGGTTACGGTCGTGGTCTATATGGTTATTACCCACACGTAAATACCTATGTACATAGCCCCGGTTACTACACGACACATGAAACCTATACGCTGGAAACGAATCTGTACGATGTTCATACTGAAGAGTTAGTTTGGTCTGCACGTAGCCGCACATTTTCACCTGAGTCTGTAGACGAAGTAATCGTTGATCTGACTAAGTTACTGATAAAGGACTTAGAAGATAAGGACCTTATTAAAATTAAATAATATTAAATTGTAAATATAATACTTATTTTTGCATGATAGTTATCTTATAAAACTCTGTTTGTCAGGCACCTAAACACCTAATGTTTCAACCTAAAGAACTCTTTATTGGTTTGCGCTACATCCGCGCGAAACGTAAAAGCCATTTTGTATCATTCATCGCTTTCATCTCAATAGCCGGCGTTGCACTCGGCGTTTTTGCCCTTATCGTCGTGCTTTCTGTGATGAATGGTTTTGGTAATGAGTTACGAGACCGAACGCTGAGCATGACGTCACATGCGACCATCAGCGGCTATGATGGTTATGTGCGCGACTGGCCGACGGTGCTTGAAAAGGCAGTTGAAAACAAAGAGGTTGTCGCAGCTGCGCCTTATATACGCAAAGAAGTAATGTTATCAAATGGTCGTCGTGTTAGTGGCTCGCTGATACGTGGCATTGTGCCTGAAATGGAAAGTAAAGTTTCACTGGTCGAGTCAAAAATGATTTCTGGCAGTCTGATGGATTTAAAAGCAGGCGAGTACGGTATTGTTGTTGGTCGCGAATTAGCAAATTCTCTGGGCATTTATGAAGGTGACCGCATAACAGTGATTACTCCACAAGCGAGTATTACCGCTGTCGGTGTTATGCCCAGACTAAGACGTTTTCGTGTGGTCGGCGTTTTTGAAGTTGGTATGCATCAGTTCGATTCAGCAATGGCTTACATACATCTGGAAGATGCATCGAAACTATTTAGTTACAAGGATAAGGTTAGTGGTGTCCGTCTAAAACTTACTGATTTGTTTGATGCGCCACGTATCACTCGTGAGATAGAAAAAGATTTTGGTGAAGACTACTGGGTTAAAGACTGGTCTAAACAGCATAAAAATTTCTTCAGGGCATTGCAAACAGAAAAGACAGTCATGTTTATCATATTGTTAATGATGGTTTCTGTTGCTGCATTAAACATCGTATCGACTCTGATGATGACAGTGACAGATAAAGAATCAGACATTGCGATATTACGTGCGTTAGGTATGCGTCCATCAAGCATCATGATTATCTTTATTATTCAGGGCGCATTCATTGGTCTTTTTGGTACTTTGATAGGTGTCGGGACAGGCGTGCCGGTAGCGCTCAATGTATTTGAAATCGTTTCATGGCTTGAGCAATTATTTAATACAGATTTTCTACCAAGCGATGTTTACTACATCAGCGATATTGTTGCCGATGTTAAGGTAAGTGAAGTAATAACCTATGCTTTATCTGCATTTTCAGTAACCATACTTGCAACCATTTATCCTGCCTGGCGTGCATCACGCACCTTGCCAGCAGAAGCTTTACGTTATGAATAAGGGCATTATGAGCAACCCCGCTATGAATTACCTTGCTATAAATAAGCGGGAAGTCGAATAATGTTAAAAGCTATAAATATTTCGAAAGATTTTAATGATGGTGCACGTGATGATTTACATGTACTGAAAGACATTACATTCACGCTAGAACATGCTGAGACATCAGCCATCATCGGTTCATCCGGTTCGGGTAAAACCACATTATTAAATATTCTAGGCGGACTTGATGAGCCGGACAGTGGTCAGGTATTTTTAAATGATGTCGATGTACATAAACTCAGTGAGAAAGAGCGTTGCATCGTCAGAAATAAAAACTTTGGTTTCATTTATCAGTTTCATCATCTGCTGCCAGAATTTACTGCGCTTGAAAATGTGGCAATGCCACTGTTGATCAAAGGTGATTCTGTAGAACAAGCGACACTGCGTGCTGAAAAGGTATTGGATGATGTTGGTCTTAAACCCAGGTTACATCATAAACCTAGTGAACTATCGGGTGGTGAGCGTCAGCGTGCAGCAATTGCTAGAGCCTTGGTTCATCAGCCAGAATGTATACTGGCTGATGAACCGACGGGTAATCTGGATAGAAAAAATGCAGAGCAGGCTATCGACCTGATTATAAATCTTAATAAGGAATACAACACGTCACTGGTCATCGTTACACATGATCTTAAAATCGCAGAACGTATGAGCAGTATTTATACGCTCGAAGATGGCGTGTTGAAGGCAGTTTGATTGTTAAAAGTTAATGACTGCTGTTGAGTCTTAAGAGATATTTTAAGTAGGCAGTTATCAGTTTTAAGTTAAAAACAAAATAAGCAAAAAGTCACAGGCTATGTAGTAAAAGCTAAGTTTTTCTTTTGCTGACGACTGCAAACTGATATCGGCCAATAGCGGACTTGAGAAAACATTTCAAACTACAGTAATATTTTTTCAATCCCACCAGAATTCGCTTTCTGAATAAACTGTTTTTCCCAATTATTACCGTACATTTTGTTAGCCATCTCGATGACGATGTAATCAGCTTTTAAACCGGTATCATCAGTGTAGCGTGCTAATCCTTGCTGACATGCCGGGCATGAGGTTAACATTTTAACTTCATTATTCTTTACCTTGTCATGCCCTGTAATCTTGATCAGGTTTTCTCGTAAGTCTTCGCGTTTGCGGTAGCGAAGCTGTTCTGCGATATCAGGCCTGGCTGTGCCGAGTGTTCCTGATTCACCGCAACAACGGTCACTTAGTGTAACTTCTTTGTTTAGCAGTTTAGATGCGACAGCGATTGGGTTGTATTGTTTCATCGGTGTGTGGCAGGGGTCATGGAACAGATATTCTGTTTTGCCTTTGTCGTCAGCATTATTTACTGTAGCTGCATTCTCCAGTGTGATATTTTTTTCCATCAGATATTCATGAATATCCAATAAACGACAATCAGGGAATATTTTTTCGAATTCGTATTTCAGTAACTGGTCCATGCACGTTCCGCATGAAACGATGACTGTTTTAATATCCAGGTAATTTAAAGTGTTTGCTATACGGTGAAACAAGACACGATTTTCAGTGGTAATCGACTGACTTTTAGCTTTTAGACCAACTGAACTCTGCGGATAACCACAACAGAGGTATCCAGGTGGCATTACCGTTTGTACACCGGCTTCATAGAGCATGTGTAATGTTGCCATAGCAATTTCACTGAATAAACGTTCTGAGCCACAACCGGGGAAATAAAAGACTGCATCGGATTCATCATGGTTGAAATCAGGATTTCTGATTATAGAAACGTAATCTGTGTCTTCAAGGCCTAATAGTGCACGACTGGTTTTACGTGGTACCGGAACACGAATAGGTTTGCGCACCAGGTTAACAATCTGTGCTACCTGTTCAACCGGTCCTGTAGTGCTCGGTGGGATACGTTTTTTTGAACCTAACAGACCAAACTTCCTGGCAAAGAAATGCCCAATGTTTATGGCTTTGAATCCGCCTCGAGCGAGAACAGTACGCATCACATTAACGGTAAACGGTCCTTTGACATTAAGGAATGCAATCGCTGCTTTTGCACCAAGATTGCTTTTCTTTTTGCCGTGTTTGGTCAGCAGTTGACGCATCTGAATCGAGACATCGCCAAAATCAATATTAACCGGGCAGGGAGGTAAGCATTTGTGACACGTTGTACAGTGGTCTGCAATATCGTTCATCGAGTCAAAGTGTGATAATGAAACGCCGCGCCGTGTTTGCTCCTCATAGAGAAAAGCTTCAATCATCAAACCAGTCGCTAAAATTTTGTCTCGTGGAGAGTAGTATAAATTTGCACGTGGTACATGCGTCATACATTTTGGTTTGCATTTTCCACAGCGCAAACAATTTTTTATTTCTTCATTCAAGCTGCCAAGTTCACTATCTTCAAGAATAATGGCTTCTTGTTGAACCAAACGAAGAGAAGGTGTGTAGGCTAATTCAAGATTCGCTGACACTGTTAATTTATCTTTATTAAAGTTCTGTTGAGGGTCAACTTTGTTCTTGTATTTAGAAAATGCCTCAAGTTTTTCAGTTTCAAGATATTGTATCTTTGTCAGGCCGATGCCGTGTTCACCAGAGATAACGCCATCGAGTGATGTTGCCAATGCCATGATCTTATCTACGATTTTGTCTGCTTCGTGCAGCATCTCGTAATTATCAGAATGCACAGGAATATTGGTGTGAACATTTCCATCACCAGCGTGCATGTGCAGGGCAACAAATAATTTTGAATCTTTAATATTCCGGTGTATCTTTTTAAATTTTTCCCGTACCGGTTTTAAGTCCTGTCCAGAGAAAATATCACTGAGTGAATAGTAAATTTCTTTGGTGTAAGAGATGACGCAGTCACGTCTTAATAACAGATCAATTAGCTTATCGTTATCCCTGATTTTTTCCTGTTCAATATCATGTAATAAACTTTTAACTTCACTTGCAGGGCTTTGCAGACTTTGCAGTATATTCGACCAGCGTTGCTTCTTTGTACTGAGCAGGTGTTTTGCTGCTTCGCATTTTTTTTCGATGATCTGCTCGGCTTCGATGCTTGTTGCGTAGCCATCATCTTCTCTGGCATCTTTAAGATTGCCGTCGAGGTATTGCGTAATCGCATCACAGATCTTAATTTTGTTTGATATCGACTGTTCGATATTGATGCACTCTATGCCCCGGTTATATTCTGCTAAGCGAGGCAGGGGAATGACGACATCTTCATTGATCTTGAACGCGTTAGTGTGCGCAGAGATGGCTGCTGTTCTCGCACGGTCCAACCAGAATCTTTTGCGAGCTTCTGCGCTAACAGCGATAAACCCCTGAGCATTTCTCTTTTTACAGCACTCTATGACTTGTTCAGCAGCATTTTTTACTAGTGTTTCATTATCTGAAGATATATCAGCCAACAGAACCATTTTTGGTCGGCCTGAATATGCCCCGTCAGCTGTTGGATCGCTAAGGTTGCTCTTGGTTGTGTATTTAACGGCTTTTATATATCGCTCGTCTAAATGTTCGAGCCCGGTTAATAAAACACCTTCGCTGTTATCAAGCAGTTGCTTAACTTCGACGACGGACGGTACCGCTTCTGAGATATCGGTGCCAAAAAATTCCAGACAGATAGTGCGCTTATGTTCAGGCATTTTATGCAGCAGGAAGCGTCCGGAAGTGATTAGACCATCACAGCCTTCTTTCTGAATACCAGGCAAGCCGTATAAAAATTTGTCGGTAACGTCTTTACCCAGACCGGCTTTTCTAAAGTTCTGGCCGCGTAATTTTAATACTTCGATGTCACCGATTTGTGTCTTACCATCGGTATCAAATCTTGTGATTTTGAAAGAGACATTCTGTTGGTCATGAATTTTACCGAGGTTATGATTGAGCCGTTCGACATCCATCCACAAGCCATCAGGCGTAACCATGCGCCATGAAACTAGATTATCTAGAGCGGTGCCCCAGATAACGGCTTTTTTACCACCGGCATTCATCGCGATGTTGCCACCAATAGTCGATGCATCTTGCGAGGTTGGGTCAACAGCAAATGCATAACCATTATTATCGGCCAGATCTGATACACGACGAGTGATTACACCAGCGCCACATTCTACGATAGGGTGCTCTATATTATTTTTCTGGTCTTCAATGCCGGGTAATTTTTCGAGACTGATGGTGCTTAAGTCTTCCAGTTTTTCTGTATTGATAACCGCGGTATTGGAATGCAGTGGAATAGCACCGCCGGTATAGCCGGTACCGCCACCGCGAGGAATAATAGTTAGCCCTAATTTAATACAGGCGCGAACGATAGCCGCTACTTCATGTTCAGAATCTGGTTTGATAACAACGAAAGGCATTGCTATACGCCAGTCCGTCGCATCGGTTGAATGTGCGACACGAGCAAGGCCGCTGAAATCTATGTTGTTAGATGAAGTTATCTTGCTCAATATTTTTTTTGATTTCTGACGCAGAGAAATCTGTGTAAGCAGGCCTTGTTCAAACTTTTGTATTGCCTTTAAACATTCATCATGTAAAGTTATTGCGTCAGGGTTACCATCTGCACGTAATTCTACTTGTTTCAACCGGTGTTTTAATGCGTTGATTAAAGATTCACGACGCTTGCGGTTGTTTAACAAATCGTCTTTTACATAAGGATTTCGTTTGATAACCCACATGTCACCGAGTACTTCAAACAGCATACGGGCAGAGCGCCCGGTACGTCGTTCACCACGCAGTTTTTCGATAATGCGCCAGCATTTTTCACCCAGGAATCGGATAATAATTTCACGGTCAGAGTATGACGTGTAGTTATAGGGGATTTCTCGAATTCGAACTGAATGTGAATCTGTCATGTATTCCAGCAATAGCGGTGTAGGTGTTTTTTCAGAATCCGCATTATACGCTAACTTATTGGTTTTTTTATTGCTTAATAGATACGAAATAGATACGTAATAGAACCGAAATAGAAACGCAAAGATTGAAATTAAAGTTAATTTGAACCATAATTCCTTCTTTTGGCACTCGCTGCAATAGAGTGCTAAATAGTAACCATAATGTGTAGCAATAATTACCTTGAATAAACCACTCGTAATAAATGACCGTGCAGCCATCTTGCTTAAGCAATTAGTGGCGAGTTACATCGATGATGGCCAACCGGTGGGCTCAAAGCAGTTGGCGCAAGATGCCGGTCTGGATATCAGTTCGGCGACTATTCGTAACGTCATGTGTGGCCTGGAAAAAAAGGGTTTGGTTATTGCGCCACATACTTCAGCGGGCCGAATTCCAACTGAACAAGGGTTACGGTTATTTGTTGATAGCTTGCTGGAAGTACAGCCAATAGAAGAAAAGCTTATCGAACAGTTACAGCAGCAGCTTGACCCTGACATGGAAGTCAATGAGCTGGTCAATAATGCCTCTCAGCTGGTGTCAGAGATGACGCAGATGGCCGGTGTGGTTAGTGTGCCGAAACATACCCACGCAAAATTACGTCATATTGAATTTTTACCGCTACCTGAGCGGCGCATTCTTGCCATCATGGTGACCAATAAAAAAGATGTTCAGAATAAGGTTTTACATCTGGATAGGGAATACAGCGCTGATGAACTTCAGCATGCAGCTAACTTTTTGAATCAGCAATTCACCGGTCAGGACGTTCATCAGATACGAGAAAGCCTGTTAAAAGAACTCGATAACAGTCGGCAGGCCGTTGATAACGTGATGAAAGTGGTGGTTGAAGTGGCTGATAAAGCGTTATCCAATGATGATATTAATCAGCCGGAATTTATCGTTCAGGGTGAAACCAATCTGGTGCGTTACAACAAAAACACCGACCGTAAGCAATTACAGCACCTGTTTGAAATATTTGATCGTAAACGCGAAATGCTCGGTTTATTTGACCGCTGTGTTCACAGTGACGGGGTCAAAATCTTTATCGGTCATGAGGCAGGGTTTGAGGGATTTGGTGATTGCAGTGTGATTACAGCACCTTATTCAATCGGTGGAAATTCCGTGGGTGTTTTAGGGGTTATTGGTCCGGCGCGGATGAACTACGACAAGGTTATACCGGTGGTTGAAATCACTGCGAAACTGCTGGGTGATGCACTGAAACAGTGAATGGCAGTTGATGAGTCATAGCTGACAAAGTCAAAAACTTTAAAAGCTACTCACCACAGAGGACACGGAGGTCACAGAGGAAAGCCTTATTATTGTTAAACGCGCCTGCGGCGCGGTTAACAATAAAAAACCTCTGTGACCTCCGTGTCCTCTGTGGTGA
>JAUVDN010000104.1 GCA_030595325.1 Gammaproteobacteria bacterium
ACGGTCTGGTCTGTTGGACACCAGTTCACCCCTGCGGTTTTTTTATAGGCCATGCCTTTTTTGAACAGGCGGGTAAACAGCCATTGTTCCCAGCGGTAATAGTCCGGTTTACAGGTAGCCAGTTCACGATCCCAGTCATAGGCAAAACCCAGGCGTTTTAATTGATCACGCATGTAGTCAATATTTTCGTAGGTCCATTTTGCCGGTGCTACTTTATTTTTCATGGCAGCATTTTCAGCCGGCAGACCAAACGCATCCCACCCCATTGGCTGCAGCACATTTTTACCCTGCATACGTTGATAGCGAGATATTACATCACCGATTGAGTAGTTACGTACATGCCCCATGTGCAGCCGACCACTAGGGTACGGAAACATGGCAAGACAATAATATTTTTCTTTTGTCGGATCTTCAACAGCGCGGAAAATCGATTTTTCATCCCAGATCTTTTGTACTTTTTCTTCTATTTTCTGGGCTTGGTATTCTTTATTCATAACTTTTTATAATTAATAGTGCAGTTCGTCGGATGACTTCACATGCGGGTAAATTCTGGGCTATAAAATAAGGGCAAGTCAGCATTATTATAGTTTTCTGAAAAGCCTTATTTAGAGGCATGAAGGATACACTAGCACTGACGCTACATAAAGGATTCCTTTCATCCTGATGAACCATTATTGGAACACAATTTTGAACCAGAACACGAGCATCACAACCAATAGCGACGCTATTACAAAAGACATCATGATTCAGCTACAAAAAAAACCAGCCAGCCACCTTATTTCTGCCTATAACCAAATGATGAAAGAAATGCGAGATGCATTTGAGCAGGCAGACCCCAGTGATATGTCATTACAGAAGGCGCTGGATAAAGCGAAAAATCAGGCCGTAGAGCTTGGCGTAATTACCGCCGATGAGGCTCATGAGATCAGTGAGTATATAAAGCGTGACGTTAACGATGCCGCTGAATATATGATGGATTCAAGTGCTGAATTTTATGACTGGCTGATGCTGGATATCGAAATCATCGAACGTAAGGTAATTGACCTGTTTCTATCAGTTGCCGACCATACCCGCGTGGAACTGGAGCAGTTCAAACAAGCTGTTCCAGAAGTACCATCAGACAAAACACAGATTCCTGTCTATAAAAGTGGCGAAATTACCGGACCGGGCACTTTAATCTGTGAAAGTTGCGGCAAAATCAAACCTTTTCTCAGCAGCGATGAGATTACCGACTGTTCGCAATGCGGGCATAATCGATTTATTCGCCGCCAGCAGTAACTTTTAGTTCTGGTGTTGAATCAAAAGAGACATTTTAAGTAGGCAGTTATCAGTTTTAAGTTAAAAACAAAATAACCGAAAAGCCACAGGCTATGTAGTAAAAGCTAAGGTTTCTCTTTTGCTGACGACTGCAAACTGATAACTGCTAACGTCTCTTACCGCCGAAAGCAGCCATCTACAATTTAATCAGCTTTTTTGAAACCAAAACCCAGCAATAACAGAGTACACAAACCAACAATCAACCAGTCGCCCCATCGTACAAATGGCGTCGCGCCACTCATTGGCTGCACTTCACCTATTAATACACCCCGTTCAAACTGAGGCAGTTGCTTAATCACTTCACCGTGCGGACCAATAAATGACGTTATCCCGGTATTGGTCGAACGAATCATATAACGACCCGTCTCGAGTGCTCTCATTCGTGCAATAGCATGGTGCTGATGTGGTTCAATAGAATCCTCAAACCAGGCATCATTACTCACATTAACCAGCAATTTTGCCTCGGGTAAATCTTTGATCACATCACGAGAAAACGCTTCTTCAAAACAGATAGATAAACCCAGGGGTATGCCTGCTGCCATCAGCAAAGGCTGATTATCATCACCCGATGCAATATCTGACATCGGAATCTTGACGAACTTGTTAAAAAACTCAATCAAAAATCGCAATGGAATGAATTCACCTAATGGCACTAGGTGGCGTTTATTATAAACATCACCATTCACATTCAACACGCTGTTGAGCAATCGTTTTTCATCATTTTTTACGAAGATACCAAGTAGCAGGTCAGCATCCCGTTCTTCCATATCCTGTTTCAACTGTTCGATATAAGGCACCACGCGGTACCAGTAATCAGGCACTGCAGTTTCCGGCCAGATGATGAGATCCACGTCATCTTGCTTCAGTGTCAACTCACGATACATATCCATCGTCGGTTGCTTTAAATGCAGCTTCCATTTATCTTTTTGCGGGATATTGCCCTGAATCACACTCACTTTTATCGGGTCACCATCAACCTGTGTCCAGTCAATAGATTTTAATAAAGCACCGGCAAACCACAATGCCATTACCGGTAAGGTAACGGTTAACGCCATTTTCAAATTCAGCAACTTGCTCTGTTGCTTGCCGTGTTTCTTAATCAAGTTAAGTAGCAGTGCTATCGCACCAGCACATACTGCGATCAGACCACCTACCGCATGATTGCCTAAAACTGGCGCAAAACCTGAAAGCGGTAGATCGATCTGCGTATAACCTAACTGCATCCAGGCAAAACCGGTCATCACATAACCTTGTAACCATTCGAAAATTACCCAGCTAGCTGGGTAAAAAATCATCAAGCGTAATTTTTGATTATCAGGCAAATAGCGATTAACCGTGTACGCAGCTAGCGCCATATAGAGACTAAGGTAACAACACAATAAAAAGATGAGCAGCGCTGCAAACACCACCGGCGCACTGCCGTGAACGTGCAGGCTGTAATAAATCCAGCTGACTCCAGTACACTGCAGTCCTAAAGCATACAGCCACGCACTCATCGCAGCCTGTTTAGCCGTTAATTTATTCCACAGGTAAAAAGGCAGAGCCAGAGTTAAAAAAATCAGCCAGCTTAGATCAAAAGGCGCAAAGGCCAGTGTGGTTAAAGCGCCAGAAATTAAACTCAGTAATGACCATTGCAGCCATGGTAAGCGATTAAGTATTTCTTTCATCGTTTACTTTTCATTGTCAGACAGAACAGCGGCATCGCTTGCAACACCAGCAGCACTTACATCCTGATTAGGAGCAGCTTCATTGTCTGACAAAAGACTTACCTGCATACTATTTACGCGTTGTGAATTCGCACTGATCACTTTAAAGTGAAAATGACCAATGGTCGCTTCCTCCCCTCGTTCAGGAAGGTGACCTAATTCAAAAGTAACCAGACCAGCGATGGTTTCAAATTTTTCATGTGTCAATTTAGAGTCAAAGTACTGGTTAAATTCATCCAGTGGTGTCAAACCGCGCACACTGTAGCGCTGAAAACCACTGCGATGTATATTGGTGACATCTGCAGCATCATGCTCGTCATCAATCTCACCAACGATCTGTTCCAGCACATCTTCGATGGTAACCAGACCTGCAACACCACTATACTCATCGATAACCATCGCCATGTGATTTCGGCTCTCACGAAAATCTTTTAACAAAACATTTAATCGCTTACTTTCAGGCACAAATACAGCCGGACGAAGAATATCTTTTAGTTCGAATGACTTACGACTCTTCTCATCATTATAGTGCGTTAAATCTTTTGCTAATAGAATTCCAACAACTTCATCAATGCCTTCATCGACCACAGGAAATCGTGAGTGGCCGGATTTTGCAACGATAGCCAGCATGTCTTCTACACTGAGGTTCTCTTGCACAACAATCAGGTGTGAGCGCGGCACCATGATATCGCGCACCTGCATCTCTGAAACCTGAAACACACCTTCTATCATCATTAACGCATCAAGGTTTATGATTCCTTTTCTTTGCGCGTCACGTAGATGTTGCCTTAATTGAGAATATTCATTTTTTACTTTAAAAATTTTATTTTTTAAAGCAGAAAACAAACTCACTTTTTTATTTTTTCTTTTCATTTTTTACTGTTTATTCGTTGTTTGTTCGTTATTTAATAACTAGTTATTCACTAGTGCATTGTTTTATTGTTTTATTGTTTTATTGTTTTATTGTTTTATTGTTTTCTCGAATCCGAATACACTTTATACGGATTATCGAACCCCAACTTTTTAAGGATACCCACTTCCAGCTGTTCCATCTCTTCAGCTTCATTATTTTCGACATGATCATAGCCCTGAAGATGCAACATACCGTGTACTACCATATGCGCCCAATGCGAACTCTCAGTTTTAGATTGTTGACTTGCTTCTTTTTTAATAACAGGCGCACACAAAACGATATCGCCTAACAGACACATATCAATTTCTTCGGGGGATTGCATAGGGAATGACAAAACATTCGTTGCTTTATCTTTATCACGGTATTGTTTATTGAGCTCTTGTATTTCGGCAGAGCTAGTTACCAGCAGGCTGGCAATAGCAGGACTTTCATTCAGGTAGGCAGCGCTGGCCCATTTTTCTAATAAGCTCGATTCAGGAACGTCGTCATCACCTGACTCAGGTAACTCTGAGACCAAATCTTCTGAAATTGTAACTTCTACAGTAATTGACATAATAATGACGTAACAATAAAGGGCCGATCTCTCGACTGCTTATCTAGATTACTTATCTGGACTCGTCCTTTTCGTATGCGCTAACAATTTTTTTAACCAGCGGATGTCTAACAATATCATCTTTCTGAAATTGTGTAATACCGACGCCTTCGATGTCAGATAATATTTTTAAGGCATGACGCAAACCTGAGGTTTTATCACGAGGCAGATCCACCTGCGTAATATCACCGGTTATAACAGACTTAGAACCAAAACCGATTCGTGTTAAAAACATTTTCATCTGATCTATCGTCGTATTCTGGGCTTCATCCAGAATGATAAAGGCATCATTAAGTGTACGACCACGCATATAGGCAAGCGGAGCAATCTCGATAATATTTCGTTCGATATATTTAGCGACCTTCTGCTGCCCAAGCATCTCAAACAATGCGTCATACATCGGGCGTAAATAAGGGTCAATTTTTTGTGCGAGGTCGCCCGGCAAAAAACCTAAACGCTCACCTGCTTCTACCGCTGGACGAACAAGAATGAGACGATCAACCAAATCACTTTCCAGCGCTTCGACTGCACTGGCAACTGCAAGATAAGTTTTACCCGTACCCGCTGGTCCGACGCCTATCGTTAAATCATTAGTTTTAATTTGCTCAAGATACTGCTGCTGACTTTTTCCTCGGCCACGTATCAAACCACACCGGTTTTTAATACCGCCATCATCGTTAAGATCTGAAAACTTTAATCTGGACGATGCATCTTGTCTATTATCATTCAGATATAACTGCACAGCTTCCGCAGTCAACGCTTCATGACCCGCCACGTTGTAAAGCGTTAAAATCGTATTCTTCACCACTTTTAAACGACGACCTTCACCGCTTATTTCAAACTGGTTACTACGGCAATTTATCTTTACAGCATAATAATCTGCTATCTGCTGTATATGCTGATTGACAGGACCACATAAGTTAACCAATCGTTGATTATCTGCCGGTGTCAACTCAAAGTTGATGCTAGTATCGCTAGAAGTATCTTTCTCTGAAGCACCCTTATCAGTTACAACTTGTTTATCAGAATTTTTCATTAATAATTATGACTGTAAAATGTTATGCAAGTTTACGTTGCGATTGGTTATTTGTAAGCGTAGTAAGTCCAACAAACTCACCCTGTAAGGAGTTGGTTCTTGCTTCAGTAATTTCCACGTCAACAAACTGCCCGATTAATTCTTTATCGCCATTGAAATTAACTTTTCGGTTATTTTCTGTACGTCCAGTTACCTGCGTTTCGCTCTTTCTTGAAACGCCATCAACCAGTACAGATACTATGGTACCCACCATCTTCTTATTGATAGCATTGGCATTCGTTGTAATAACACTTTGCAATATACCGAGACGATGTTTTTTTATTAGATCAGTTGTATTGTCTGTTAAGACTGCAGCTGGCGTACCGGGACGCGCACTGTAGATAAAACTGTATGAATGGTCGAAACCAATATCTTCGATTAACTGCATAGTATCGGCAAAGTCTTCATCACTCTCGTCAGGAAAACCGATGATAAAGTCTGATGAGATAGATATGTCGGGCCGCGCAATTTTTAGGCGGCGAATAATATCTTTGTATTGCTCAGCAGTATGACCGCGCTTCATCGCAGATAAAATTTTATCTGAACCGCTCTGAACTGGAAGGTGTAAAAAACTTACCAGCTCTGGTACCTGTGCATACACTTCAATCAGATCGTCATTAAATTCCATCGGATGTGACGTGGTAAAACGAATACGTTCAATGCCTTCTATTGCAGCGACGTAATGTATTAGCAGAGCGAGATCAGCAAAGGTTTCTTCACTACCTACATCATCATCGCTGCTAAACATCTTGCCACTGTATGCATTAACGTTTTGACCCAAGAGATTAACTTCGCGTACGCCCTGTTCAGCCAGCCCTGAAACTTCAGCAAGCACATCATCAAACGGGCGACTAACTTCTTCACCACGGGTATATGGCACGACACAAAAGCTGCAGTATTTGCTGCAACCTTCCATGATAGAAACAAATGCGGTTGGACCATCTGCCTTTGGTTCTGGCATACAGTCAAATTTTTCAATTTCAGGAAAACTGATATCAACGATTTTTTTATGAAACTGACCACCTGCACCAGTAATCATCTCCGGCAGACGATGAATTGTCTGCGGGCCGAACACGATATCAACATAAGGCGCACGTTTTTGTATTTCTGCACCTTCCTGGCTTGCCACACAACCACCTACACCGATAACTAGATCAGGCTTGTCATTTTTCCACTTTTTCCAACGGCCAAGCTGTGAGAATACTTTCTCTTGCGCTCTTTCTCTAATCGAACAGGTATTCAGCAACAGCACATCGGCTTCTTCTGGATCAGTAGTGATCTCAAGATTATGCGATTCAGCGAGCACGTCAGATATACGCGATGAATCATATTCGTTCATCTGACATCCGTAGGTTTTAATAAATAATTTACGAGCCGGGCTTGTAGCGGTCGATGACGTTGCTGTTTGGGTCGTTTCTGCAGTCGCTGATGTGGCCGCTGGTACCGTAGTTTGCTTGGGTGACATTCTTACCTGAAAATTGATATTAACTTGTGCTAATTATACCTTGCCAGCCTGCTCAATATCCATCACTAATAGCAAAAGATTTATTCGGCTAAATAACTGATTTCAATGGTTAAAATAAGCTATTTGATAACTAGTAATTAAGTTTGTTTTTTTCATTGTAGTAATCCATTGATTTCACTGACCTTAAGGTTTAGTAAAGTCTGTTGCAAATATCGTTTGCAAACGCCCCTAAAACAACAGAATCAACATTGATAGAATTATCATTCGAAGGTTTTCAAGACCGGTTCAATCAGGTGAGATTTGTCGACAGGGTTGTCTATCAGAAGATAAGGGGCCATAGATCATTTACAAACCCACTCCTGATCAACAAAGCGCCCGCTTTCTCTTAGGGCGGGCATGAGCTTTTCATCGGCATAAACACAGCGAGTTTTGCCAGCTTGCTTCTGCCCCTGTTTACTGGTGGCTTCTGGTGTATGCCCACCACCACTTATTAATAATTCAAGCATCGGCTGATAACCATACTGCCAGGCTTCGATAGTTTCAAAACGGCATTTTAGATTTGCGAGTATATCC
>JAUVDN010000052.1 GCA_030595325.1 Gammaproteobacteria bacterium
GATTTTCATAAAAACAATAAAGTTGATGCTGCAGTGGTCGGGATTAACTTTGAAGAAATAGATGCAGAAAAGCTGAGGAGCTTTGTTGAATCGAAAACGATTCCATATGCAATTCTTAGTACTTTACCGATTAAAAAAACACCGATTGGTCTGGTGCCGGCATTGCCGACAACTTACATCATTGATCCGGATGGAAATGTAGTGGCTGGTGATGTTGGTATGGTGACGAGCAAAGATCTTGAGCAGTATATTTCGCAAAAGGTAGATGGTTAAGGTGTTAGTAAAAAATAAATTTATTGATATATGGTTTGTCTCTGTCGTTGCAATTACATTTGGTTTGCTGACACTTAAGTCCGGTGGGCTGGTTTTATTTGTTGATGGTGCTGATAGGTTGGCAGCGGGTGATTATGTGCTGTTTGTTCTATGGTTTAATTTTTTAGCAGGATTCACATATGTGGCTGCAGGTGTCGGTTTATTGCAACTGAAACAATGGGCGGTAAAACTGTCAGCTCTTATCGTGGTGGCGACGCTTATCATTTATGCACTATTGGGTTTGTATATTGTTGCAGGTGGAGCGTATGAAGTGCGTACGATTATCGCGATGTGTGTACGATCATTGACCTGGATATTTATTACGATTATAGCTTTTCGCAGAATAGCGCATTAAGTTTTTATAAAATATAAATATGTCCTATATATTTATCTAGATTTTTTCTTCTTGAGTTTTTTTCCCGACTTTTTCTTAATTCGGTAGATTTCTTTGTTGCTGGCTTTATCGCTGACTTTGTTGGATTTAACTGGACGACTTTTTTCTGCCAGGTTGCTTAATATCGTGTCGCGATTGCCGACAGAATAACCGGATACTTTAATTCTTTTAATACGCTCACCGATTAAACGTTCGATATTGTTTAATGTGCGTTCTTCTTCTCGGCTGACAAATGATATCGCCTGACCTTTATTGCCAGCGCGACCAGTGCGCCCTATTCGATGTACGTAGTCTTCTACCAGGTAGGGTAAGTTAAAGTTAACGACGTGATCCAGTCCTTGAATATCTAAACCGCGAGCAGCAACTTCAGTGGCTATCAGAACTTGTACTTTGTCGGCTTTAAAATCAGCGATAGCTCGTCGTCGAGCGCCGTGGCTTTTATCGCCGTGGCAGAGTGCAGTCTTAATCTTTGTTGATTTTAGTTTTGCTGTCAGTTCATCGGCCTGTTTTTTCGTGCTGGTAAAAACCAGAACTTTAAACCAGTTGTGCTGTTCAATCAGGTCAACAAATAAATCAGCTTTCTGGTGTTCGCCTACCGGGTAGGCGACGTGTTCTACAGTATCGGCAATAGCATTCTGTTTGGCGACGCTAACCAACAGGTGGTTGGTTAGCAATTTGTTAGCGAGCGCTTTGACCGGCTGTGAGATGGTGGCGGAGAATAACAAGGTCTGGCGTTTCTTCGGTGTTTTATCCAGTAGTGACATCACATCGGTAATAAACCCCATGTCCAGCATGCGGTCAGCTTCATCGAGAACAACAAATTCAATACCACTGAGTTCGATGCTGCCTTGATCCATGTGTTCCAGCAGCCGCCCAGGGGTGCCGATGACGATATCGGTACCGGCTCGGAGTTTCTTTTCCTGTGCGCTTACCTTACTGCCACCAAAAAGCGCAGTAATGCTTATGGGCGTAAATTGTGCGTAACGTTTGATTGTTTCAGTTAACTGTTCTGCAAGCTCACGTGTCGGCGTCAGTATTAGCGCGCGCGGACTGCCCGCTGTCAGCGGTTTTGGTCGGTCGTGTAATTGCTGGAGTATAGGGAGTGCAAAAGCAGCTGTTTTTCCGGTACCAGTCTGTGCATTGGCAAGTATGTCTTTTCCGCGTCGCGCCGGGATGATAGCCTGCTGCTGTATTTCGGTCATCTGACTGTAGCCGCACTCATCCAATGCGCGTTGAAGTTCGGGGGCAAAATCTAAAGATGAAAATATCATGGTGGTTCCTTTCAGTCTCTGCGAGAGACAAAGTACAACGATTAAATTGTTGCAGCTAACGGTGTGTCTGGATTATAAACTAAACAGACTTGTTCGATTATAAGAAATAAGCAGGGTGGGCTGCTGCTTAAGATTTCTTTTTGAGGTGGATTGTTACACGGGCATTAACTTTTTGGTAATAGTTTTCATAATTATTGGCAAGTTGAATAAGCCATTTTTTTCTTTTTAAGTTTGTTTCTTTTTCTTCCAGCTGTAATGCAAGGTGGCTTATCACACGTAGTATCTTCAACTGACTAATAAGTAGGTTCTTTTCAAAATCATCAGATTCAAATAAAAATTCTTTTCCTTCGGTTATTCGCAGTGAATCAAAGGTAGCTTTGCTTATAGAGTCGTCAGGGAAAGCTACATATGTAATCTGTGGATGTGACTGTTTAAAATTCTCCATGTCTTCTAGTGCTTGTTCAGACGAGTTGGCTATGCTGTCGATAAGCTTACTTGAGGCGTCGTTGATGTCGGAGAAGGTAAGTACCATTTTTGTACGTCTGATAGCGGTTAGGTATTGTTCGTCTTCTAGCAGAAGCTTAAGTGCGCTATATCCTGCTGCAGTAGATGTTTCGACCGGCTGGTTGCTCGCATTGACCGCAGCAGTGCCGAGCATAGTGAGTAATACGATTAGTGCGCTAGAAATCGTGAATTTATAAAATGAGGATATAAGTGATGGCATGAGATTGGGTAAAGTAATTCAGTGTTAGCAACTGACTCGTGTTGCCTGGAAAGGTTCCAGATAAGAAGGGTAATATTAAAGCTATTCCTTTGTCAGGGGAATTCTGCAGAGGTGGTATAGGTGAGGGATTTTAAGGGGTACTTGAAATAATTATAAATGTGCAGATGGCAGTGTATTTTATGAATCATAAGAAATGGAGCAAAGGCTTATTAGCTGCTTTGCTCCAGAATTCATACTTTATCGTTACATTGCCACTAATTCAGCATGATAGCCTTGTTTCTGGACTGTAGCCATGAGATCAGAAGTTGTTATATTTTCCGGGTCAAAGCCAATGATCATCAGGTGTGGCCTTTCATCCCTGTAATCTGCGGTCATCACACCCTTCATGTTAAAAAACGCATCACGCAAATTTTCTCTCTCGTTATGTGTTGTGTCTTCATCAATGTGTAAGGTGACATCAAGCATAGTCATCGACATGGCGAAACCTCCTATATAGAATGAATGTTAACCAACACTACTATTGTATGCCCGATGAAATTTAATTTTATGGCTTTTTTTGCTGTCAGTGCCCAGCGTGGGCTTATATTGTGTCTGGCGTTTTTATCTGGCAATGGTGTGGCTACTGAGGCATCAGAGAATTCGATGTGCCAGTGAATGTGGTCGCTATATGGTTGATGTCTGATGGTGACAATACCCATTCACGTTTTACGGCGCGCATAAAAAATATCAGGATTGAATAATTGCTGTCCTTAGGATTAAGCTGTTTGTGGATCATGTTCATCACTTTTGGGTTTATCTTTTAAAGATAACTGAAGAACACCA
Source organism: Gammaproteobacteria bacterium (assembly GCA_030595325.1). Taxonomy (GTDB): domain Bacteria; phylum Pseudomonadota; class Gammaproteobacteria; order SZUA-229; family SZUA-229. The sequence goes on from JAUVDN010000052.1 coordinate 3,524, forward strand.
ATGTCTTCCATGATTGCATAAACCGAAGGTAATACCAGTAAGATTAACAGTGTGGAAGTTAACATGCCGAAAACGATACTGGTGACCAGTGGTACCAGTATCAATGCTTGCGTACTGGTTTCGAATAACAGCGGTGTCATGCCCGCTACTGTGGTAATCGACGTTAAAAAGATAGCGCGGAAACGGTCGCGAACAGACTGTTTGGCTGCGTCGTGCAAGTTCATACCTTCGCTGACGTGCTGCTTAACGAAGACGACTAATAAGATAGAGTCGTTGACCACGATGCCCGCGAGCGAAACAAAACCGATCATGCTGGGCAGGGTGAAATCCAGTCCCATGATAAGGTGTCCCCATATCGCACCGATTAATGCCAGAGGTATATTCAACATGACGATGGCAGGCTCGCGATAATTACGGAAGATCAGGCTTAATAACAAAAACACGCCCAGCGCCCCCAGGACAAAACCACTGATAATGGATACTTTTGTCTCGGTACCTTTTTCTACTTCACCTTTCAGGCTAAAGGTTATTTCAGGGTAACGTTTTTCCAGATCATGTAAGAAGTTTTTTTCGGTGCCAGCGATAACCTCAGAGGTATTGGCAAGCTCGGCATCAACGTCGCCATAGATAGTGACAGTGCGGTAGTGATTGATACGGCCAATGCGAGCAAAGCCACGCTGTTCGACAATGTTGGCAACACTGCTTAGCGGAATCGGCTCACCTGTTTTAGAAAATACAGTGAAGTTATCAAAGTCATGCAGTTCATCATTATACTTACTGTCGAGTTTCGCAATAATCTCGTAGGGTTCCCGTTGTCGATAGATATCATCGATAACAACGCCCTGATAGGCTGCACGTAATTGCGATGAGATACTGCGTGCGTCGACACCCGCCGCCAGCGCACCGTGTTTTAATTTGACGGTGTACTCCGGTTTTCCTGGTCGCAGATCATCAAGCAGGTTAGATACGCCCTCGTAACCGCGTAGCCAGTTTTGTAATTCCCAGGAGGCTTGAGAAAGATCTTGCAGATTGTTACCTGTTAGGCGAATTTCAATGGCACGACCTGCTGGGCCAATCTTTGGTTCTCTAAACTGAACACTGACAACGTTAGGCAGGTCGCCACTGTTCTCTCGCCATAAGCTGGTTAGCTCGGTCATCTTAGTGTTACGTATTTCTGTACTTATCAGGTCAAGGCTGATAGTGGCTAGATGCGTTCCGTTTTCAGGTGCATCGGCATGCTCACCATAATTGACTTGAATGTTTTTGATTAACGGTTCCGGTTCATTTTCATTTAGTGTGGCTTCGGTCTTATCCAGCGCAGTCAAGATGGTCGCTATAACTCTTTCGGTCTCGGCCAGTGGTGTGCCTTGAGGTAAAAGAATACGGGCATCAACAGTATTACCTTCGAGATCCGGGAATGCTTTAAACTTGACCGTGCCGGTCGCAATTAAACCGATGGAAAATACCAGCATTGCAAGTGCGCTGCCTACGGTGACATAGCGATAGTCGATTGCAATATCGGCCATGCGTCCAACGGAGTCTCGCAGGCGATCAAATCTTTGTTCAAACTTTTTGCGTAATGCGGGCGGTTCTTTATGATGAACATGTTCCAGTGAGTGCTTGAGGTGGTGCGGCAAAATTAAAAAAGCTTCAAGCAAGCTGATGGTAAGCACAGAGAGCAAAACAACAGGTAATACGCCCAGTATCTGTCCCATGTCGCCTTTCATCATCAACAGACTTCCAAACAGGAAGGCAGAGGTTAAGAAGGAAGCAAAAACACCGGAGAAAACTCGCTGGGTTCCATGGATTGCAGACTCCAGTGGGGATTTTCCTTTATTGTATTCATGAGCGATGCTTTCTGAAAGTACGATGGCATCATCCATCAAGATACCGATAGCCATCAGTAAGGCAATCATTGATATCATGTTTATAGTGATACCGAACAACACCATCATGGCGAGGCCGCCAAGGAATGAAATAGGCAAACCTAAAGCAACCCAGAAGGTGTAGCGCCAGTTAAAAAATAGAAAAAGAGCAAGTGTTGCAAGAATCAATCCCTGCCATGCATTCTTGATTAATAAACGTAGGCGATCACCGACGATTGATGCGGCATTTTTTGTGATAGTAAGATGGGTGCTCTGAGGAAGAATGTTATTTTCTGTTTCTACGAAATTCTTTAGTACCTTATAAACATTTAAAATATCATCAGTGGTGTTTTTGCTGACGATTAACAAACCGGCTGGGGTACCATTTAGTTCGATACGTTCTTCGCGTTTTTCAAACTTGTCTTCTATTCTTGCGATGTCACCCAGTCTTATCTCACCACCGCCGGGTGAATTTAAAAACACCAGGTCAGCGAGTTCTTCTGCCGTTTTTCGACTGTTATCAAATCGTATCTGGTATGACGTTTCTCTGCTCTCTAACAGACCTGCAGGGAGTTCGAGTGCCTGTGTTGAGATAAGGTTGGCTATGTCCAGCACACTTAGCTGATATTTACGTAAGTTGTCCGGGTCAATCAATACCTGTAATTGATGGGTAGAAAAGCCACCAACGGTAACAATCGGAATTCCTGGAGTAGCAAGAAGTTTGTCTCGGTAACTTTCTGTTAGTGCTTTGAGTTCTGATGTGGTCAGGTTTTCAGAAGTGATGGCGACGTTAGCGACTAGGCTGATGCGGCCGAGTTGTTTGATGATGGCGTCTTCAGTATTTTCAGGAAAATCGGAAACGCCATCGATCGCAGCTTTTATGTCGTCATAAAAGGCGTCGATATCACCAGCTTCCTGCATCTCCAGAGTAAAGATGGCTAAGTTGTCACGGGCATCACAAATTTGCTCATGTAAAAAACTTATACCGTCAGTGGCATCTTCTAGACGTTTACAGATACCGTCTTCTACGTCAGCAGGATTGGCGCCGGGGTAGAGCATGGTCACTTGCACTTTGCTCGGATCGAGCAGTGGAAATGATTCTTTATTTAAATTTGATAATGAAAATAAACCGATAGCAATAATTGCCATCATCAGAATATTTCCGGCAGTCGGGTGTTCCGTAAAGTAACGAATCATCTAGACTTGCTCACGTTATAGCCGTTTGTATCCGAATCACCTAGGATCGATTCGCCCATTGCAGCTTTTTTCAACAGTTCTTCGTACTCTGCTGCAACGATAATCTTTAATGGCATGCCTTCCATGACAGGTACGACATCGCTGATAATAATCTTTTCACCGATCTTTAGTTGAACGTTTTCTGATTCATCGAGAACTACCATGTCACCCTGGGTAAATAAAACATCAACCGTGCGGATAGATAAAGTGTTCTGTTCAGTAGCAACATAGACTCGGCCCTGATGCACCGCTTTACGAGGTAGAACCAGAGTCGGTTTTTCTGGTGAGAAAAATTCAACGGATGTGTACATGCCTTTTAATAGTGGTGGACGTTTACCTGGAATAATTTTTTCGTAAGGTTTATCTACAGCGACGACTAACCCTAAGGTATCGCGGCTCGGGTCTACTGATTCACTTAGTCTTATGAGTGTGCCATCCCAGACAGTCAGTCGACTGGCATCACCGACTAAGCGAACACGCGCTTCAAGTCGCATGCTGGATAGTGCCGCTTGTAATACCACAGGGTTTTGCAGGTCTATTGTTTGTTCTGCGATTATCTTTAGACCGCTAACCAGTGGTCGGAATTGCTTGGTCGATATCTGTGCATTAATTTCGACGGCCTGTACGCCTAATGCTTCAAATAATAAGTTGCCAGCTTGTATGAACTCATCTTTTTCCACAGAGACGGTACCGATGCGTGCGTCAAAAGGTAAAGTGATTTCTGTTCTTCCTAAAGTATCCTGGCTTTTATCAACTTGGCTTTTGGATTGTTTTATCTGTGCTTTGATGGCATTTTTTCGACTATCGTAACTTGCTATCTTGCCTTCGACGTCCTGTAGCTGTTGTCGTAAGTTCAGCACTTTTTGTTTTTCTTTATCCAGGTCGGATAGTGAGACAATGCCTTTTTCTTTTAATGCTTCGATGCGATGGAGCTCTTTGAGTTCTACGTCCAGATTTTTTTGTACGATGGCTAGCGCGCTTTTAGCGCTTTTCTCTTCAATCTTTAATTGATCAAGTGATGACTTGCTATTAGCAAGTGCGGCCTGACTTTCGGTTAAAGAAAATTCAAAAGTGGTCGGTTCTATACGTAATACGACCGTGCCTTTCGACAGGCTTGCACCTTTTTTTAAATCGGCATGTATAAAACTGATCTTGCCGCTAACTTCCGACTTGGTGTTTAGTGTGACAGCGGGTTCAACATTACCAAAAGCCATCGCTCTGGCTCGAAATGGAATCTTGGTTACGGTGATTACTTCGACTGCTTTTACAGGGTAACCGGCATCGACATGATCAACGGGTGCTTTTGTTTTAACCAGAATTACAACAAACGCAATAGCTGTAAAGAGTATCAGCGGCAAGATGATAATGTTCTTAAAGATTTTTTTCATGATTCGTTACGCGCTATTGATGTGGCGTTATCGGAAAGTGATGAGAACGATATTATGCACTCTTTTTATCTTTAATAGAAAATTAAGAGTGTGAAGGAATTAAAGAATAATTTGTAGGGTGGAGAGTTGGTTTGATTTCAGAAAACTAGTGTTTTAAATTGTTAATGTTGTGGCAGTGATAAATATAAGCTTCCAAATCATCTCTGGCATCTTCCATGCTTACGAAGGGGCCACGTTCAACATTTTCTCTAGTCGTATAAAACCATTCGCCATTTTGCTGAACAAAACGACCAGTTTGAAAATAAGTCCTTTCAAGAATATCGTTAGTTCTCATCATTATGTATCTCCGGTGTTGCTAACCAACGCTGCTAACCAACGCTACTAGCCAATGTTGCTGGCCAACAGGCGTTGAAAGTAAATTAATGTTAATCAATGAATCCGCTTATTACTGAGACGCACTAAAATATAAAAAAGTTCCTGTCTTATTTTCAAAGTTCTTGATTAATATACTATTTAAGGTGATTTTATTGCTTGATTTACGTCATTTTTTGGGTTTAATTAAAGCTCATGGATAAACCTCATTTGCTGTGTATTGGCCACCGTGGTGCGATGGGACATGCGCCTGAAAATACGCTGCGTTCTGTTCATAAATCGCTTGATCTAGGCGTGTTATGTATGGAACTGGATGTCTATTATGTAGATGGGCATATCGTTGTGTTTCATGATGATAGGCTTGAGCGAACAACGAATGGTACGGGTTATATCTGTGATAAATCATTTGAATACTTGCGTTCATTGGATGCAGGTGATGGTGAGCAGATACCGACGCTTGAGGAGGTCTGTGAGGTAATCAATTCACAGGTTTGCCTTAACATTGAACTTAAAGGTGCAGATACCGTTGCACCTGTCGCTGCATTAATAACTAAACTTGTTGCGAATGGATGGGATGTGGGTGATTTTTTGATATCTTCATTTCATCATCAGGCACTGCTGGAAATGAAGCGACTGAGTCCGGATGTAAAAACCGGTGCCTTGATACGTGGTATACCTGTGGACGGTGCAAAGTTTGCAGAAGACCTTGGCGCTTTTTCCGTGCACCCTGCGCTTGATTTTGTGAATCAGCAACTTGTTGATGATGCGCACGCAAGAGGCTTGAAAGTTTTTGTTTATGGTGTGGATTACCTGGAAGATATCGCTAAGATGCATGCATTCGGTGTTGATGGTGTGTTCACGGGGTTTCCTGAAAGGGTGCTGGAAAATTATATACAGAAAAAATCCTGGTGATGTATTAAGTCTTTATTACTGACCGTATAAATTTATTTAGAGTTTCGGTATGTTCCAGATCGGTGTCTTCGATCACAGCTAGATCTTTAAAAGTTTCGCATAATTTTTTTGCAAAAATGCCACGACTGGTTTCTGTCACACATTTCTCATTTATAAAAACCGGTGTGCTGTTTAAACCGCAACTGGGTGATCTGCTTTTAAAGATAAACCCTGAAAGCTGATCGAGTTCGGCTGGTTTATTTTTGCAGTATTGCTGCAAGATGGCGGTAACATCAATCGATGGGTCATCGCGTCCGATTAGTTTCGGATTTTCAATGCTACCAGTAAGTTGAACGGGGGGTCTAGGGACGGAAAGGCCGGCTTCTACTTCTGGGCAGACAGCGACTAATCGAAATATCTGACTGAGTTTATCCAGTACAATGTTGTTGGCTTTTGATTTGCCGTCGTAGCGTACTGCGTCACCGAGCAGGCACTGACTTATGCCGACGAGTGGCCGATCGGAAGCCATGGAAAGTTTGTTACTTCTTCGCGCCCATATCGATGGCGCGCTGTCTGGATTTGTTTGTTTCGACGGCAAGCTTGCCTGCGTCCCAGTTAGGCATGGTTTCGGGCCAGCCGAACATGTGTGCCGTTAGTATTTCGCATAACGCATCGATATGTGATTTGTCTTCATTCAAGCAGGGGATGTAATTAAAATTTTCTCCACCGGCTTCTACAAACAGCTCTTTATTTTCCATCTGAATTTCTTCCAGTGTTTCCAGGCAATCAGCGGCAAACCCCGGGCAGATGATATCGACATTTTTAATGCCTGATGCCGGCAGCTCCTGCAAGGTGACGCTGCAGTATGGTTCTAACCAGGGCTCACGGCCAAAGCGAGACTGGAATACAACTTTCCATTTGTCTTCTTTTAGCTCCAGTTTTTCCGCAACCAGTCTTGCGGTTTTCAGGCAGTGGCAAAAATAAGGGTCGCCGTTATCAACGTAACGCTGCGGTATACCGTGAAATGAAAACAGTAATAAATCGCCCGGTGTGTTCCCTTTACGTTCACAATCGGACCACTGTTTTTTTATACTGTTAGCCAAAGCTTCGATATATTTCGGGTGGTCATGATACTGATTGATCATGCGCAGATCGGGTAGCCAGCGCCAGCCTTGAAGAACATCGGTAACCTGATCAAATACTGCCGCTGTGGTGGTGGCTGAGTACTGTGGGTACAGTGGTAAAATTAGCAGGCGGTGGGCACCAGCTTTACGCAAGCCTTCCAAGCCATCTTTGATGGAAGGTTTGCCGTATGTCATTGCCATATCAGCGATAACGTGACCACGAAATCTGTCTTCGAGTTTTTTCTGCAGTGCCTGTGTCTGGAGTCGGGTGTGGTGAATTAATGGTGAGCCGTTTTCGTTCCAGACTTTTTTGTATGATTTTGCGGCGCGTGGTGGGCGAATTCGTAAGATGACACCATGCAGGGCGAACCACCAGATAAACCGGTTGGTCTCAACCACACGCGGGTCGGCGAGAAACTGTGCCAGATACTTGCGAACGGCCGACGAAGTGGGGGCTTCAGGGGAGCCTAGATTAACCAGTAAGATGCCCAGTTTTTCCTGAGGCCCATGTTTGTAACTGACTTTTTCGGACACGTTTCACTACAGATGTTAGGGGTATTGCGCGAAGAGTGACAGATTTGGTCTTGATGCTCAAGTAATTCGTGTGTGACAGCGCTGAAATATCGTATAACCGCCCATTCTAATTAAGATTAAGGTAATATACCGCCCAATATTTTTACTCTATACATTATCAGGAGTTCCCATGCCAACAAGGCTGGTTATACCCAATGAGATTGCTGCAGGTGAACGACGCATAGCGCTGGCACCTGATGTTGCTAAAAAACTAAATGCCACTGGTATCAAAATTGCCTTGCAGCAGGGCGCTGCGCTGTCTTCTTATTTTAAAGATGAAGATTTTGTCGATGTAGAGTCGGTGGCAGATGCTGTGGCACTTTATAAAGACGCTGAGCTGGTCTTTAAAGTAATGCCGCCAACGCTGGATGAGCTAAAGCAGATGCCCGATGGCTGTACTGTTGTTGGTTTTATGATTCCCAGTAAAAATGTCGACATGATGCAATTGATGTGTGATAAAAAAATCACATCACTGGCGATGGAGTTAGTGCCACGTATCACCCGTGCGCAATCGATGGATGCGCTGTCTTCACAGGCGTCTATCGCCGGTTATATGGGTGTCTTGATGGGCGCACAATTAGCACCGGTATTTTTCCCGATGCTGACCACCGCGGCGGGTACTATTCGTCCTGCACGTGTGTTGATTATCGGTGTTGGTGTTGCCGGCCTGCAAGCCATCGCAACAGCAAAGCGTCTGGGCGCTATCGTTGAAGCTTATGACGTGCGTTCGGCAACACGCGAGCAAGTCGAATCTTTAGGTGGCAAATTTATCGATACCGGTGTCAGCGCTGATGGCGAAGGTGGTTATGCGCGCGAACTGACTGATGATGAAAAGCAACAGCAGCAGGATGTGTTGGCAAAACACATTGCAATGTCGGATGTGATCGTTACTACCGCAGCTATTCCGGGTCGTCCTTCACCAAAGATTATTTCTGAGGCGATGGTCGAAGACATGAAGACCGGTGCGGTGATCGTTGATCTGGCCTCTGAAGGTGGCGGTAACTGTGAGTTGACCAAACCCGGTGAGACCTTTGAATACAAGGATCGCGTTACTATCCATGGTCCGCTAAATGTCGCTGGTGAATTACCGATTCATGCCAGTGAGATGTACGCTAAGAATTTGTTTAATCTGATTTCACCGTTTATTAGCGAAGACGGAAATCTGGAGCTGGATTTCGAAGATGATGTCATTGCCGGTTGTGTTTTAACCCGTGACGGCGCAATAGTGCACGAGCACTACCGAAAATAGAAGCGAAATAATAAGACTAATTTTTTAAAGAGTTCAAGTCATGATTGAAGGTTTACCTGCGTTATACATATTTATGCTTTCGGCCTTTACCGGTTATGAAGTCATCAGTCGCGTACCGGTTATTTTGCATACGCCGTTAATGTCCGGCTCAAACTTTGTCCACGGTATCGTACTGGTTGGCGCCATGATTGTCATGGGCGGAGCTGAAGGTACGTTGCAATTAACCATCGGTTTTATCGCTGTAGCTATGGCCGCGGGTAATGCTGTTGGTGGTTATGTGGCTACGGTTAGGATGCTGGAGATGTTCCAGACCAAGCCTAAGAAAGAAGAAGGAGCTTCGTCATGAGTTTTATTGGATTTGTTATCGACGCGGTTTATTTTCTTACTGCAGCCGTATTCATTATTGGTCTAAAACAGATGTCATCACCGGTTACCGCGCATCGCGGTATTGTCTGGGCTGGCATTGCCATGGTGGTTGCTTCACTGGCTACTTTTGGTGCGCCACAGGTAACCCTGGATATTGGCAACATTAACTTGCAGCTGATGCTGGTCGCTATCATTGTCGGTTCCAGCGTTGCTTATATCTCAGCCAAACGTGTGGCGATGACTGATATGCCACAGATGATTGCGATGTACAACGGCATGGGTGGTGGTGCAGCTGCTGCTATTGCGGCGGTTGAATTGGTTAAATTATCTGCTGGTGGAGAGTCACACGGTCTAACCATTCAGGTACTTGCCGTGTTAGGCGCTGTTATCGGTGCAATTTCATTCTCCGGTTCAGCCGTTGCCTTTGCCAAGCTGCAAGGCATCATGAAAAAGACCTTACGTCTGCCCTTGCACCAGGTTATCAACATTGGTCTGTTCATCGCGGTCTGTGTGTTCGGTTACCTGGTTGCCACCAGTCATTCAGTGAGTTTTGAACATGTGATAATCTTTTTTGTGCTGGCACTTATTTTGGGTGTGATGGTTACTCTGCCTATCGGCGGTGCTGATATGCCAGTGGTTATTTCATTGTTTAATGCATTAACTGGTCTTGCGGTGGCCTTTGAAGGTTTTGTGTTAAACAACGCGGCGATGATTATCGCCGGTACTGTAGTCGGCTCTTCAGGTACCTTGTTAACCCAGTTGATGGCGAAAGCAATGAACCGGCCGATTTCCAATGTGCTGTTCAGCAGCTTTGGTAGTGATGGCGGTGCGGCTGCAGAAGAAGAGGTTGAAGGCAGCATGAAAGAGATTCAAGCCAACGATGCGGCCATCATGATGGCTTACGGCCAGAAAGTTATTATCGTGCCGGGTTACGGAATGGCCGTAGCGCAGGCGCAGCATAAATTAAAAGAGATGGGCGACCTTCTTGAAGCGCGTGGCATCGATGTTAAGTATGCGATTCACCCGGTGGCGGGCCGTATGCCGGGTCACATGAATGTATTGCTTGCAGAAGCTGGCGTGGATTACGATAATATTCTTGATCTGGAAGAGATTAATCCTGAGTTCCCGACTGCGGATGTTGCATTGGTAATCGGTGCGAACGACGTAGTTAACCCGGTAGCACGTTCTAATCCAGATAGCCCAATTTATGGTATGCCAATTTTGGATGCTGACCACGCACAGAATGTTATTGTGATTAAACGTGGTAAAGGCGCGGGTTTCTCCGGTATCGAAAACCACCTGTTCTATGCGGATAACACGCAGATGTTATACGGTGATGGTAAGAAAGCAGTTGCTGATTTGATCACAGGTATCAAGCAGTTATAATCGTTTATATAGGATTGTTTATATAGAATCGTTTATATAAAATATGCCGAATAAAAAAGCCTCGATTTCGAGGCTTTTTTATTGTTCGCTTGTTAGGTGCTAAGCTCTTTGTTAACGTTGCGCTGAATAGCTTTATGTTTTTTTAGAACATGTTTTTTAGAACTGCGGTAATAAACTAATGACGAACTGTTCTATTTCGCTGTAAAAAAATTCTACCGTTCCCTGTGTCACAGCAATAATATTAAAAACAATAAATACTGTTGATATGGCGAGTACCATGGCCATGTTTCTTTCTGGATGAATCATAATTTTTCTCTTTAGTATCAGTTTTCAGGTTCGTATTCTTGATGGTGAGTCTGTGTGAAGGTATTAGTAGCAAGTTATATGCCAATTTGGCATTAAGTTTGCAAGTCTAATTACCTCAATTAGTTATGAAATTTAGATGACCGTTTCATGAAATTTAAGTTAAAAAAATGAGTCAATATAGTGCGTTGCGCTAATTGTTGTTGCATTTTTAAGTTTTAAACCAAGATGAAATAAATCGTGTAATATCTTTGCTTTCGTATTCACTAGCTTAATAAATCAGCTTAATAAATTAGCTCTCATCATTTTGTAAGGGGATGGACCATGAGGACGATATTGGTATTAAACGCAAAAGGCGGTTGTGGAAAAAGTACAATCGCTACCAACCTGGCGAGCTATTTTGCATTCGAAATGGGTAAGAATGTTGTGTTGGCCGATTATGATCCGCAGGAGTCCAGTTTGGAGTGGTTGGAAGCGCGTGATGAGAAGTGGCCGCATATCGAAGGTATAGCTGCTTATAAAGACCCGGTACGCGTTGCCAAAGATACAGACTATTTGATTATGGATGCGCCTGCTCGTGTTCATGGCAAAGAGTTAACACAATTGATGCGTAAAGTTGAAACAGTATTATTCCCCGTATTGCCATCACCTATCGATATGCGCGCGGCCACTAAATATATGCAAGAAGTGCAAAAAAATGGCCGTGTGGTGCGTAAGGAAGTGAAGATTGGCGTAATCGCCAACCGTGTGCGTGAAAATACGATTATCTTTTCAGAGCTATATGATTTTATAAAGTCGATGAAGCTGCCATACATCACTACGCTGCGTGATACGCAAAATTATATTCGTGCCGAAGAACGTGGTTTAGGTATTTTCGAAATGGCGCCGTCACAGGTCTATCAGGATCTGGAAGATTGGGAGCCGCTGACCAAATGGCTGCGTAGCAAACGCAGCATGCCTTAGTAATAGGTTTTATATTTAGCATCTGCATGGCATCCTGAACGGTAGCTAAGATTGCTAACTTCCTTTTTAATTATTTAACTATGTTCATCGCTGAAGATTTACCTCGATTTAAATCCCTGTTTGTTAGTCGGTTGAAAGGCATGCTCACCGACGATGAGTTAGGTGCTTTTATTTTAGTATTGGCCAACAGTCATCAAGACGATTATTTGCTAAATGCTCTGCATGATGACTTAAGCCGTACCTTTCGTGCACTGAAAACTAATTACGATAAGGGGAAACTAAAAGCACCACAGGATGATCTGGATGTTTTTATAAAGTTACTCGATCTTGATTTAAGTGGTATTCCTACTTGGCAATATAAGACACTTGCTGATTGTGAAGTCGTCTACAATGCCATGCGCCAATTACGGCCTGCACGCGCTTCATCACAAATTTTAGATTCAACAAAACAGCCGTTTGATGAGTCAAAATTTCATTTTAATAAACCTTTCCTGAAGCCTGAAATTTTTTGGCAGGGGTACTACCAAGGTTTGGCAACGCGTGTACTGTTTAATAAATTCCCGTTTTCTGATTACCATCTTCTTATTGTGGTGTCGCCGGAATCCAATTCACCTCAGTTGTTAACTGAAGCGATGCATGATTATGCATTTTCACTAGAGCAGGAGATGGCGATAATATTTCCCGGTTTTGGTATTGGCTATAACAGCTTGGCCGCAGGTGCCTCTGTTAATCATTTTCATTTTCAGGGTTTTGTTCGTGAGCAGGCATTTGCCATCGAGAAAACACACTGGATACATAATGGTGGTGAAATCGAATATCCATTAAACGTAGAGTGTTTTACCAACAGCAAAGATTCATGGGAAATTATCGAGCAGCTGAATAAACAAGATGATGCTTTTAATTGTTTATATAGAGGTGGTCGCTGTTATATCGTAGCGAGGCGATATCAGGGGACGGTTGATTTGCCATCCTGGATGAGTGGTGCGGGTTGGTTGGATCTGGCTGGTTCAATAACAGTCTCTGATGAAAAAACATTTAATACGATTGATGCGACAGCTGTTAAGCAGGCGTTAATTTCTTTATCAATAATCTGAGAAATAAGCGTGAGAAAGGCAAAATTTCTATCGAACTGTCGGAATACCTTACCTTTTAAACTCCTTTATCTTATTGATATATAAGTATATGTTGAAATATTTTGATAATTGTCAAAATTTATAGCTAGTACTGTCACATTATCTAATAAATCGTAAGACGTTGATTTAATGCAGAAAAAATATAAAACTGTTAAAAAGTTCTGTAAATCGGGACGATAAAATTATAAGATATTTTACACTGCTGAATGTTACTTGGTTAATTAGTATGCAATATTAGCGCATTATTAAATAGATTCTGTATAAGTTGTTGTATTGCATGATGCCGTAAAAAACTGGCATCTTAATTGCAGTATTTTATGATGTTCTTATTTATGTATTTATATGGAAGGAAGTAATGGAATTTAATAAGTTTCTAAACGGGCTATTTCTAAGCGGGCTGTCCAAGGGTCGCTTAATCAAGATTGCGGTTTTGCCATTAGTGGTTGTGGCTGCGCAGGCAGAAGCGGCGACTATCAGCTTTTATCTGGATCAATCCAATGATCTTCTCGATGGTGTTAATTACGCACAAGTTACTATCAGTGACAGCACGACAACAGTTGGTGATATAGATTTTTCAGTAGAAATTATTGATTCAGCCTTTACTGTTAGCGGTGATAACTTTGGTCTGCAAAATTTTTCGTTTAATTACGATCTTTCGCTAACTATTGATGCTTCAAATATTGTTGGTTCTATTTGGTCGGTATCTGAAAATAAAAATGCGGGTGGCGGATTTGGTAAGTTTGGTCTGCAGTTATCAGGTAATGGTGGTTCACGCACAGATATCCTGAATTTTTCTATTACCGGTGTTGATGGCGATTCGATTGACTCTTATGCATTAGCTTCTATTTTGAATCCATCTTCAGATGAGTTTTTTGCTGCACATATCGCAGGCTTTGATGAGATTGGTGGTGTGACCAGTGCGCAATTTTCTGGTTCTACTTCTGTTGTTCCGGTTCCTGCGTCAGTCTGGTTATTCGGGTCTGGTTTAATCGGCCTGGTTGGTGTTGCTAGAAGAAAGTTGTAAGCAACAGTCAAAAGCGTTTAGTTAATAAGTGTTACACCAGAGCCCCGCAATGCGGGGTTTTGTTTGCCCGGTGATAAATTTCGGCAATGAGTCTTTGGCTGCACCTCTCTTTGCTTGCGTCTCATTGATATAGCAAGGGTTCATATAGAAGGGGGCGCTAGCTTTCTATTGTGGTGTAGCTACCGTTAATAATATTTTCTATTGTCCATTCGCCGATACTGTAGCGAATAAGCCTTAATGTCGGGAAGCCGGTCGCCGCCGTCATGCGTCTGACCTGCCGGTTGCGCCCTTCGGTGATGGTAAGTTCGACCCAGGAAGTGGGAATGTTCTTACGTTCGCGGATAGGTGGCTGGCGTGGCCAAAGGTTTTCGGGTTGTGGGATTTTTTTTGCCTTGGCTGGTTTGGTTAGGCCATCTTTCAGGGTTACACCTTTCTGCAGCAATTTTATTGCAGCATCGTCTATTTCACCTTCAACCTGCGCCCAGTAGGTTTTTGGCATTTTGTTTTTTGGGTCGGTAATATTGTGTTGTAACCTGCCATTGTCGGTAAGCAACAATAGACCCTCGCTATCACGATCGAGGCGACCGGCCGCGTAGACATTATTTTGTTTGATGAAGTTAGCAAGTGTTTTTCGCCCCTGGTCGTCGGTGAACTGGCAGAGAACGTCGAAGGGTTTGTTGAACAATATAATCATGTTTGGTGCTGGGTGATAGTTCCGTTATTGAGTCAAAAGAGACGTTTTAAGTAGGCAGTTATCAGTTTTAAGTTAAAAACAAAATAAGCAAAAGTCACAGGCTATGTAGTAAAAGCTAAGGTTTTTCTTTTTCTGATAACTGCCAACGTCTCTTATTGGCCGATACTGTTGAAAAACTCTAAAATCATATAAAGCCAATTTCTCATCTAATTTGAATTTTCACAAAAACATAACTTAAATATTGCTTATAAGTTAGTGTGCGGATTTCTGCTGTGAGATCGACTTCGTGTTGTACCTACCCGTACCTAAAAACATAAAACCTATTAAAGAAGCTTAAATATTTTTTACAGCTACTAAAAAAGAGTTTTTCAACAGTATCGGCCAA
>JAUVDN010000048.1 GCA_030595325.1 Gammaproteobacteria bacterium
TTCACTAAATAAATCTCTAAATGCAGCTGTTTTAGAACCGTAACGGCCATCTACAGGTGATATTGCTGTAAGTTCGTTTAAATCCATCATAATATTGTTTTTTTTCGTTTTAAATCAGTATAAAAGCGGTATTATATCATCATAAAAAATCAGTTGGGACAGCGGATAAGATGTTTCTGGAGCAAATGTTTAATGAGTGAATATCGGATAGAAAAAGACAGTATGGGTGAGTTGCAGGTGCCGGAAAGCGCCGCTTACGGAGCGCAGACGCAAAGAGCCGTTAATAATTTTCCAATTAGTGGCATCACTATGCCGGTTTCTTTCATTCAAGCGTTGGGTCTGGTCAAGCAGGCGTGTGCCAATGCTAATCATGATCTGGGTTCTCTGGGTGAAAATCATCGCCGTGCAATTTCTTCAATCTGTGATGATGTGATTGATGGCAAGTTGATGGAACATTTTCCACTGGATGTGTTTCAAACAGGTTCGGCGACCAGTACAAACATGAATGCGAATGAAGTGATCGCACGACTGGCATCACAGCAAGCAGGCGATGCGATACACCCGAATGACCACGTTAATATGAGCCAGAGTTCTAACGATGTTATTCCAACAACAATTCATGTCAGTGTGGCGCTAAGTTGTCATCAACAGTTAGTACCTGCAATGAACCATCTGATATCAGTTATAGATAAAAAGGCGTCTTCGCTTGAACACATTGTTAAAACAGGTCGTACGCATCTAATGGATGCGATGCCGGTAAGTTTAGGGCAGGAACTTTCAGGTTGGTCAGCACAGCTGAGCGCAGCACTATCACATATCGAAAGAACGCTGCCAGCGCTACATCAACTGGCGATAGGCGGGACAGCTGTGGGTACCGGTATCAATGCAGCGCCATCTTTTGGAGATCTAGTCGCAGTGCAGTTATCTAACAGTACAGGTTTGACATTTAAGTCAGCGAGCAACCGGTTTGCGGCATTGAGCTCACAAGATGCTGCCGTTGCATTAAGTGGCCAGTTAAAAACACTGGCAACTTCATTGATGAAAATTTCGAATGACCTGCGCTGGATGAACAGTGGTCCACTGGCGGGTATCGGAGAAATTGCACTGCCGGCATTACAGCCAGGTAGCAGCATTATGCCGGGTAAGGTAAACCCTGTTATACCTGAAGCAACCGCCATGGTATGTGCACAGGTTATTGGTAACGATGCAACGATTACTATCGCTGGCCAATCAGGTAATTTTCAGTTAAATGTCATGTTGCCACTGGTCGCGTATAACTTGTTACAGAGTATAGAGATACTCTCTAATTCATCACGTTTATTAGCAGACAAAGCGATACAAGGGTTTACGGTTAATGAAGACAACATTAATGCAGCACTGTCTAAAAATCCAATACTAGTGACGGCATTAAATACTGAAATCGGTTACGAACTCGGTGCCAAAATTGCTAAGGCAGCGTATGCTGAAGGTCGTGCTGTTATCGATGTTGCTGAAGAGATGTCTGACCTGTCGCGCAAGCAGTTAGAAAAACTTCTCGACCCGAAAGAGTTGATATGAGGCGGGACAAAAAAACACTAACCCTATAACCAGAGTTGAACAGGTGTAGAAATGGATGAAGTACTATCAAAAGTTGCTCGTTTAAATGAAATAGGAATAGCCTTATCTGCTGCCACTGATGTCAATATTTTATGCGATAAGATCTTAACGGGTGCGATGGAGTTGACTAATTCTGATGGTGGTAGTTTGTACCGCATGTCAGAAGATAAAACTTCACTAGAGTTCATTATCGTTTCAACACATTCTCTTGATATACATATGGGTGGAAGCAGTGGTAAGGAAATTAAATTTCCCGCAATACCGTTATTCGTTAATGGTGAGCCAAACAAGAGCAATGTAGTTAGTTCAGCTGTTCATGATGAGAACACGATTAATATTCCTGATGTCTATCATGCTGAAGGTTTTGATTTTACCGGGACACGAAAGTTTGATCAGCAGACAGGTTATGTTACTCAGTCAATATTAACTATACCACTGAAAAATCACCATAATGACATCATCGGTGTATTACAGTTAATCAATGCTAAAGAAGAGGGCTCAGAAAAGACGCGTGAGTTTTCAATTTCCGATCAGCAGATTGCTGAATCTTTAGCATCACAGGCGGCTGTTGCAATAACCAATAATAAGTTAATCGAAGAACAGCGTGAATTATTTGAGTCGTTTATCAGATTGATGGCGAGTGCCATTGATGAAAAATCCCCTTATACTGGAGGTCATTGTAAGCGAGTACCAGAGCTTACTATGATGATTGCTGATGCATGTCATGAATCTAACAGCGATGCTTTAAAAGAATTTAAGATGACGGATAAAGACCGTTATGAGTTAACCATCGCTGGCTGGTTACATGATTGTGGAAAAGTAACCACGCCTGAATATGTAGTGGATAAAGCGACCAAGCTTGAAACAATTTACGATCGTATTAATACTGTCGATACACGTTTTGAAGTTTTGAAGCGTGATGCAACTATCGATGCCATGCAGCAGAAACTTAATCGTGTGTCTAAAAATGTTTCAGCTGACTGTACTGATATCGATAACGCATTAGATGAAAAAATTAATGCTTTAATTAACGACCGTGATTTTATTCGAAAAAGTAATGTTGGCGGTGAATTTATGGATTCAGATCTCCAGCAACGAGTTAAGGATATAGCTGAATATCGTTGGACAAATGCAGAAGGTGCTAATGCAGCGTTTTTTGATGACAATGAGATCGAAAATCTAACGATTGCTAAAGGCACTTTGACTGGCGACGAAAGAGAAGTGATTAATAATCACATGGCGGTAACGATTAAGATGCTCTCACAGTTACCATTCCCAAAACATCTTGTTAACGTCCCCGAATATGCGGGTGGGCATCATGAACGAATGGATGGTAAAGGCTACCCTAATGGTCTGACGCGTGATGAAATGTCAGTGCAAGCAAGGATGATGGGTATAGCAGATATTTTTGAAGCTTTGTCGGCGAGTGATCGCCCTTATAAGACAGGAAAACCGTTAACTGAGTGCTTGCGCATTTTAGGTTTTATGAAAAAGGACAATCATGTGGACCCGGACATCTTTGATGTTTTTGTGCGTGATAAGGTTTATATGCGTTATGCCGAAGAGTTTTTACCGAAGGGTCAGATAGATGAAGTTGATCATTCAGACATTCCTGGCTTTGAACCGTAGAGAGAGTCATAGAGGGGACTGTCATGCCAATAGTAGCAGCTAACCGTAGCAACTAACCATAAGGTTAATCTTAAAGTTCTATGCTGCTGCCTTCCAGGTCTTCGGTTGGCACGTCTTTAATGCCATTAGTCAGCACAGAAGTCTTGAAGCCTTTTTCGCTTAAGATGTAAGAAGCTGAGGAGCTACGTCGCTCAGTGTCACAATATAAGATATAGTTTTTCATCTGATCGAGTTCACTCATTTTCATACGAAGAAAAATTAATGGCATGTGAGTCGCATCTTTTATATGCGCAGACTCATATTCTGCGGGCAGGCGTACATCAAGCCATTCGGCATCACCATTGTTTATCTTTAGGTTCGCCGCTGTATAATCAATCTTTTCAATCATCGGCTCATTAAGTAACTCAAGAAAGTTTTCTTTTGAAAGCCGGCTGAGTGAGCCTTTGGTTAACATCACGATTGATGCGTTTCGTTCCGCATCGGAGATCAAAGCTTCTTCACCAAATGTTGAGCCCGAGGTTAAGTCGGCAAGTTTGATGTCATTTTCCTGACCGGGCATTTTACGGGTGACCATGCATCGGCCGGATTTGAGAATGTAGAAGTAATCACCAGGATCACCTTGTGAAATAATTTTATCGCCAATATTTACTTCGATGTCTTCCAGGCTGGCAAATATTGCAGTGATGTTGGCAGGTGGAATTCGACGAAATGCTTCAGTCTGTAATATCTGAGACATCCAGTCATCATCGTCACCACCACTAAGCTCTTCGACTTGAAAGCTGCCGGTCTGGTCCCAGGCAAGCATAAAATCCAGCAGGTCGGCATCTACTTTAAAAATAACGGCATCTGAAGAAGCTTTGCAGGAAAAATTACGTGGAATTATATGTGCGATGGAAGTTTTAGCATCGCTGCTGCCAGCTTCGATTGTCTTTAATGATTTACCGCCTTTGATTAGGTCGATATTTCCGGTATGTAAAAAGATATGATCATCATCTTTATCGCCTTCTTTAAAAACAGAACTGCCTTTTTTTAATTCTACGACAACGAGTTTTTCTGCAATTTCCTTAAGATTTTCAGGCGTCAGAGAATCAAGAGGCTGGAAATTGTTAAGGTCAAGAAACGATATAGTTTTACTCATTATTCTCTAGTTCCAGTTATTACTTGCAGAGCAGGGTGCAAATTCTAGCATGGCGATTTTACAATAGTTAAGCTAAATCAACCTTGATAGCTGCTTTGTTCCGTTACATCTATGTACAGTTTAAGACGTTGCCCTGGCTGTATGTACTTACCTTTAATACTATTCCAGCGATGCAGATCTTTTACATTAACCCGGTACTTACTGGCGATACGCGACAGTGAATCACCATTTCTTACCGTGTAATGGATAGATCTTACTGTGTTATTCGGATTATGTGTTTTTGACGCCGTAGTGACTGATTTACCCGTCGAATTTGATGTGGAGCGTGACCAGATTACCAGTTTTTGTCCCTTTTTCAGTGGGTCTCTTATCGCCATGCCATTCCATTTAGCCAGTTTATGCATATCCACTTTGTATTTTCTTGAGATGGTCCAGAAACTTTCACCACTCTGTACATAATGATTGATGCGCTTAGTGTTACTGCCGCGTTTAATGCTTTGCGTTTTCTTCAAGCGTTGAGAGGACGATAGCGCATAACTAGCGTTATTTTTACTGGATACAGGTATTAAGAGAAACTTTCCTTCACGAATATTGTTGCCGCGAATATTGTTTACCTTTTTTAAATGTTTGACAGAAGTATTATATTTTACGGCGATGTGGCTTAAGGTTTCCCCAGATTTAATCTTATGTCGTGACCAGCGTAGGTGCTCATCGGCAGCTAACTCTGAATAGTTACTCTCAAATGTTTCAGCTGCGGCAACAGGTAAAATTAGAGAATGTGGTCCATCGGGATCAGTTGCCCAGCGGTTGAATGCCGGGTTGTAGTTGTATAAAGTTTTCAGATCAATGTCTGCCAGTTCTGCGGCCAGAGCCAGGTCAATTTGAGCTGTTGTTTTTACCTGTTTAAATCCCGGAGCATCCGGTATGCAGCGCAGACTAATTGAATACTTTTCAGGATTAGAAATAATTTCTTTCAGTGCGAGTAACTTGGGTACGTAGGCGCGGGTTTCTTTGGGTAGTTTTAAATGCCAGAAATCGGTTGGTTTGTTTAGCCGTTTGTTTTTCCTTATCGCACGATTCACGGTACCAGAGCCTGAGTTATAGGCTGCTAATGCCAGCATCCAGTCACCCTTAAACATTTTGTTTAATTTTTCCAGATATTGCAATGCGGCTTGTGTAGAAGCATATATGTCACGGCGACCGTCATACCACCAGTTCTGTTTTAATCCATATGACTTGCCTGTAGACGGGATGAATTGCCAGATGCCAGCGGCACGACCATGTGAGTATGCGAACGGTTGGTAGGCACTTTCAACGATGGGTAACAAAACTAATTCTGTAGGCAGGTTTCGTTTTTCAGCTTCTTCTAAGATGTAATAAAGAAACGGGTCAGCCCTTTGCATCACTCGCTGCATATAATTAGGGTGTTTTGCAAACCATGCAAGTTCAGTTTGCAGTGACTTGTGTTGAATGTTGTCAGTTATTTTGAAACCGCTTCGTACTCGAGGCCAGATGCTGTCTGTCGCTTCATCGTTCAGATAGCGTTCTTCAAATTCATCAAATTCGAGATGATCAAGTGATGTTGTCGACTGCGTTTGGTTTATATCAGCGATAGATTCAGAAGAAGATTTTATTGTTGTGCTTTCTTCATGCTGGGCTGTTTTTGTCTCATTACACGATTGAAGTGCAAAGATACTTAAAAAAATAAATAGTGGCTTTAATGGTGTAACTTTTTGAAGGCTAATTAAATTATTCAATGTTTTAATACTGTTTGTTTTTTATTATTTATGGCGGGCTATCGGTATGATTCATGGACTAGATTTATTATGGTCGAGAACTGGTTTTATCAGTCGTAGCACTATAATATCGCTACCAGTAATAACATCTATTCATACAAAGCAATTAACTTAGCTAAATTGTACAGCATCAACACAAAAATAGGCTGATATGAGCACAAATATTGTCGAAATATATACTGACGGCGCCTGCCGTGGAAATCCAGGTCCAGGCGGCTGGGGCGCCAGTTTACGTTACAATGGTCAACAAAAAGACCTGTTTGGTTCAGAAGTAGAAACCACAAATAATCGCATGGAATTGATGGCCGTCATTCAAGCGCTTGAATCATTGACCCGACCCACTGCAGTAAAGATTTACACGGACTCAAAGTATGTTCTTGAAGGTATGACAAAGTGGATGCCTAACTGGAAAAAGCGTGGCTGGAAGACGGCGGCAAAAAAACCGGTTAAAAATGTAGAATTATGGCAACGCCTGGATTCGGTAGTACAAAAAAATGAAGTTAGCTGGCAGTGGGTAAAAGGGCATACTGGCGATGAAGGAAATGAATGCGCAGATGCACTGGCAAATCGTGGTATCGATGAAATGCAGAAATAATAGTTTTAAGTTGTAAGTTTTAAGTTTAAAGTTACTTACGACTTACGACTTAAAACTATACATAGAATGCCTAATATCTCAGAAGCCACGCGGCAAATCGTTCTCGACACAGAAACTACAGGTCTGGAACCCTCTCAGGGGCACCGAATTATTGAAATTGGTTGTGTCGAGATGATCAATCGGCGCTTGACGGGCAATAATTACCACCAGTATCTTCAACCTGATCGTGAGATTGATGATGGCGCGCAGGCAGTGCATGGTATCAGCAATGAGTTTCTGGCAGACAAACCGCGCTTTCCTGATGTGGTTAAAGATTTTATTGAATATCTTGATGGTGCGGAATTAATAATTCATAACGCTCCCTTTGACGTCGGTTTTATCAATAGTGAATTTAAACGGGCAGGGGATGAATTTGGCACGGTAGCGACTTATTGTACGGTCATCGATACATTGGTGATGGCAAGAAAGATGCGTCCGGGTAAAAAGAATAACCTGGATATCTTATGTAAAGAATTTGAAGTAAATAATAAACACCGTGAGCTTCACGGCGCGTTGCTCGACTCGGAGTTACTGGCGGAAGTTTATTTGCGGATGACAGGCGGGCAGAGTGCTTTGTCGCTGGAGAGTGATGATGTGGCTTCTTCTGGCTCAGCGAGTGGTGTTATAAGAAAGTTGTCAGCAGATAGAAAAGCGATAAAGATTGTGCAGGCGAATACTGAAGAATTGAAACTGCATCAGGCCATTGTCGAGAAGATGGAAACAGAGAATTGGTAGTTTAAATATAAATTAGTAGATGTTTGCTTATGGCCATTAGCTGACCTCCAGAAAAAAATAAAATCAAAAGAATTTTCACCACAGAGGACACGGAGGTGAGTAGCTTTTAAAGTTTTTGACTTTGTCAGCTATGACTCAACAGCGGTCATCTGATTTTTAGGCCACGGGCTTTTTCTCGCTGCCAGTCACGATCTTTGATAGCCGCACGTTTGTCATGCTCTTTCTTACCTTTGGCCAGTCCAACATCCAGTTTCACCCGACCATTCTTTTTCCAGAACAGTGCTAGTGGCACCAATGTATAGCCTTTACGCTCAATCTGACCGATAAGACGATCTATTTCATGGCGGTGCATGAGTAGTTTACGGGCACGCGTTGGACTGGCGTAGATGTGTGTTGAGGTCGATATCAGAGGAGTGATGGTGCCGCCAATCCATTCCAGCTCACCATTTTTGGCAAAGATATAACTTTCATCTATCTGTACGCGACCTTCACGCAGACTTTTTACTTCCCAGCCTTCGAGAACCAGTCCAGCCTCAAAATTTGACTCGATAGAATAGTCATAACGCGCCTTGCGGTTGCGTGCGATGGTATTGTCGTTTTGTTTTTTTTTCGGTTTTTTAGCCATGATGCCTGGATTTTTGGCCCATCAGTGTTCGTACAAAATCAGGCTCGCAAGTATAGGGTATGTTGCTGCCAGTGTCATTGATGCTGAGCTAACATCGCTTATTTCATTCTTATTTACATAAAATGCTTGAGTCGGTGCTATAAATTGTTAAAAATGAACAACAAATAATAATAACGAAGTTTATGGCTGAACAACGCACATCAATTCATGGTCAATGGACCAGCCGCACTGTCTTTATCCTTG
Organism: Gammaproteobacteria bacterium; assembly: GCA_030595325.1. Taxonomy (GTDB): domain Bacteria; phylum Pseudomonadota; class Gammaproteobacteria; order SZUA-229; family SZUA-229. The sequence continues at coordinate 8,397 of JAUVDN010000048.1, forward strand.
CTGCCACTGGCTCTGCCGTTGGTCTGGGTAATATATGGAAGTTTCCGTATATTGCGGGCGAGAATGGCGGCGGCACCTTCGTGCTGGTCTATCTTCTTTGCATCGCTTTAATCGGCGTTCCCATAATGATGGCCGAAATCATGCTGGGTCGTCGTGGTAAACAAAGTCCGATAAATACCATGATAGCGCTGGCTAAAGATGAGAATCGCAACCCAGGCTGGGTATGGCTAGGCTGGATGGGCGTTATTGCCGGTTTTCTCATTCTGTCTTACTACAGTGTGATTGCCGGCTGGGCGATGTCTTACGTATTTCGTACCGGTGGTGGTATGTTTATCGGTGTTACTGCCGATGGTGTAAACAGTATATTTACTGATCTGGTTAGTGATCCTGAACGTCTGCTTGCCTGGCATACTATTTTTATGGTGATGACCATGACGATTGTCGCACGTGGTGTGAAGAATGGTATAGAGAAAGCCGTCACCTACCTGATGCCGTTATTGTTCGGTTTGTTATTTATTATCGTCATCTATGCCATGACTACCGGTTATTTTATGGATGGCGTGCGTTTCTTGTTTACCCCGGGCAGTATCGATGGCAAAGGCATCCTTATCGCAATGGGGCATGCCTTTTTTACGCTTAGTCTGGGCATGGGCGCGATTATGGTTTATGGTTCCTATTTATCCAAAGATCATTCTATTGTGCAAGCATCTATACTGATTGCTCTGGCTGATACCGTGGTCGCTTTACTCGCAGGCATGGCGATTTTCCCCATCGTATTTGCCAATGGCCTTGAGCCGGGTGCAGGTCCTGGACTCATCTTTCAAACTTTGCCGATAGCATTTGGTCATATGCCAGGTGGCACCATGGTTGGTGTGTTGTTTTTCACCTTGCTTGTCTTTGCTGCATGGACATCGGCAATCTCATTAATCGAGCCAGCGGTGGCCTATCTCGTTGAAAATAAAGGCTTGAGTCGTATCTATGCCTCAGTCTGGATTGGTGTGTTGACCTGGTTTGTCGGATTGGGCACGGTATTTTCATTTAATATCTGGAAAGACCATACACTGAGTATTCCTTATATTTTTGAAGATCTAAGTTTTTTCGATACACTAGATTATTTGACGGCAAATATCATGTTGCCACTCGGTGGTTTGTTCATCGCCATCTTTGCTGCCTGGGTGATGAAAGAGGAATCGACTAAAGATGAGATGGCTACTCATCCTTTGATATACAAAGTCTGGCATTTTTTAGTAAAATTCATCACACCATTAGCGGTCATCGTTGTGTTCTTAAAAGCGATTGGCGCCATATAAATATTTAAAAATTGCTTACTAAAAGATTGCTCTATGTCACATATCAAACGCAGTGCATTGGTACATTATTCACCTGCTGAAATGTATCAGCTGGTTAATAACGTTGCTGATTACGCTTCATTCTTACCCTGGTGCCGTTCTTCAGAAGTTAAAAGTGAATCTGAAACGGAGATGGTTGCTTCGGTTGAAATCGCTAAGGGTGTACTGAATAAAACATTTACTACCCACAACCAATTAATAAAAGATAACCGAATTGAGTTACAGCTGGTTGATGGGCCCTTCAAGAAATTATCCGGCTACTGGCAGTTTGATCAACTTAAAACAGATAATGCCTGCAAAGTTAATTTGGAACTCGATTTTGAATTTGATAATGCCATGATGTCGATCGCCGCCAAACCAATTTTTACGCAAATAGCCAACTCTCTGGTTGATTCGTTTTGTAAACGTGCAGTCGATGTTTACGGTGAGCGAGGCTAAAGGGAAATCACATGTCTATAGGTAGTATTAATGTTGAGGTCGCTTATGCTCTGCCGGAGAAACAGGTTATCCGTGCAGTGAATGTAGACGTCGGTACCACTATCGGTGCGGCAATAGTACAGTCGGGCATAATGATGGATTATCCCGATCTGGAGCTGGAAGAAGCTAAAGTGGGTATCTTTGGTAAAGTTGCGGTAATGACTACCGTGCTTTCAGAAGGTGATCGCGTAGAAATTTATCGACCGCTAATTGCCGACCCGAAAGAAGTAAGACGAAAGAGAGCTGCTGAAGGTAAGGCGATGAAGAAGGGCGGGTAATTAAGTCGTGAACAGCGAATAGTTCACAGATGTACGCTTAAAAATATAGCCGGCGGACTGCATCGCTATCGAATAATTTAAAATTAACTATTTCTTAAGGCTCACTTATTAAGGCTCACTTATTAAGGTCCGCGTATTAAGGCTCACGTATCTAAGGTTCAACGTATTCTGAGTCGTCAATCTTCACCAGCATGTCATTTTCAAAATACAGGGTTAGTAACGACTTTCTTTCAAACCCTTTGTTCGGGACAAAGCGGTAGATATAATCCCAACGCTGGTCATGAAATGGGTCTGACAACATCGGCGTACCCATGATTTTTCTCACATCTGACTTAGTCATGCCGATAGCAATGCCTTCCAGCTGCTCCAGTTTGACTGTATTACCTTGTTGGATATCCAGTTTGTGTGCTTCAGGCAGCCAGTCAGCGCATGCGCTTACACTAACAATAAAGCTGCTAATTAGAATAAGTCGCGTGAATTGCGACAATGTGTGCCAAATGAGAGTGGTTCTCAGTATCATAAACGTGTTTAAATAGTCGTGTCTTTTCAAAGGGCAAAATATTACCTTATATGACCGTGAGATTCAGTAGAAATTTATGGAAACAAGTGATTTAAAAAAAGCCGGGCTTAAAGTTACGCTACCACGGATGAAAATATTAGAATTTCTGGAGCATTCTAAAGTACGACATCAGAGTGCTGAGGATATCTATCGTGCATTGCTGGACGACGGGGAAGAGATTGGTCTGGCGACAGTCTATCGTGTTCTTACGCAGTTCGAAGCGGCTGGATTAGTTGAACGCCATCATTTTGAAAGTGGCCAGGCCGTTTTTGAGTTAAGTGAAAAAGGCCACCATGATCATATCGTTTGTGTTTCTTGTGGCAAAGTCGAAGAATTTTACGATGAAGTGATTGAAGGGCGTCAGCGTGAAATAGCATCTGCTAAAGGATATCTGGTTACAGATCACAGTCTAACGCTGTATGGTCAATGCTCTGACTGTCAAAAAAAATAATTTCTCAAAGTTTCTCTTTGTATTCTGCTTAACACGAATGACAGGGCAATGCTGTTCTGGCGTTGATTTGTTATTAGAACCACAGAATATGGGGTTATTTTTCTCATAAGCACCAATTTTAATCTAAACTTTCTTATCTGGCATTGTACTAATTAACCTATATGGTTTTAATCAATACCACTAGAAACGACACTAGATGGACTTATGCAAAAAACGCGGCACTTCAATCAGGTAACAAAAGATTTCACTATTGATCAATATCTGCATCAATTGGTGGGTTTTGACGTGGAAGAAGAAAGCCTGTTGCGCCATGCTTGCGCTTTAGTTTGGAATTTATCCACAGAAGGATCAATGCCAAGCAGTCTTGATGTGACTCTGCTGTTAAGTGAACTAGGCTCTGATGAGACGACGTTAATCGTTGCATTGCTGAGCAGTACGCGTCTAATGAATGAAGTTGATGCTGATGAAATAGAACGAAATTTTGGTAGTGAGATCATGCGGCTGGTGAAAAGTGTCGTTCAGCTACATGAGTTCCACGGTGAAACTGATGAATCATCACCGGAACAAGTTGAACGATTGCGTCGTATGCTGTTGTCGATGGTCGATGACGTGCGTGCCGTCCTTATTAAGTTAGCCTTTCGAGTGCAGCGTTTAAGGCAGCTAAAGCTGGCGCCTGCAGAAGAACAGCAGAGTATCGCACGTGAGAGCCTTGATATCTTTGCACCTATCGCAAATCGACTGGGTATCGGTCAGCTGAAATGGGAACTGGAAGATCTTGCTTTTCGTTATTTGGAGCCGATTACTTATAAACGTATAGCTAAAAACCTCGATGAAAAAATCGAAGAAAGAGAGCAGTTCATCGTCGATGTCGTTGATAAATTAAAGCATATTACCAGTGCGGAAGGTATCTCGGCAGGCATCTATGGCCGGCCAAAACATATCTACAGTATCTGGAAAAAAATGACTGAAAAAAGTCGTGGTTTCGATGAATTATTTGATGTTCGTGCGGTACGAGTAGTGGTTGAAGATATCGCAGAATGTTATGTGGTGTTGGGTCTGGTGCATGCGCAGTGGCGACATATCAATAAAGAGTTTGATGATTACATCGCTAACCCAAAAGAAAATGGTTACCAGTCATTACATACTGCTGTCTATGGTCCTCGTGGTAAACCGGTAGAGATACAAATACGTACAGAACAAATGCATGAATTTGCTGAATTTGGTGTCGCTGCTCATTGGCGATATAAAGAAGCGGGCAGAAATTCGGCTAATCTGGAAGCAGGTATTGAGTCACTAAGAAAATTACTTGATTCCACACAGGCAGATGATGAAGGCCTGATGGAAAGTTTCCGCTCAGAGATGTTTCATGACCGTGTCTATATCTTAACACCTGAGGGGCGTGTGATTGATCTACCTGAAGGCGGTACGCCACTTGATTTTGCTTATGCAGTACATACAGAAATTGGCCATCGTTGCCGTGGCGCTAAAGTTAATGGGCGTATCGTTCAGCTAACGTACCAGCTAAAAAACGGCGAACGTGTAGAGATATTAACGACAAAAGAAGCAGCACCAAGACGTGATTGGCTAATTTCTCATTTAGGTTTTATTAAAACATCACGAGCCAGAAATCGGATTCGTGGTTGGTTTAGAAAGCTGGATAAAGATCAAAATTATCTCGATGGCAAATCACTGTGTGACCGTGAGTTCAAACGTCATGGTATAAAACCTGATCTACCGCACCTAGTAGAGCACTTTAAATTAGACAGCAGCGAGGAATTTTATATCAATCTTGGCCGGGGTGATATTAGCATTGCTCAGTTGACAGCAATGCTGCATGACATTGATGTTACTGATAAACAGGAAGTGATACCTGTTAGTACAACACATCGTTACAAAGAAACGAAAACGACAAGCAGCAGTGTTAATGTCTTAGGCGTAGGTAATCTATTAACGTCTATCGCGAACTGTTGTATGCCAGTTCCTCATGATGAAATTATAGGGTTTATAACTAAGGACAGAGGCGTTAGTGTACATAGGACTGATTGTAAAAACATATTGCACTTGAAGGAAAAAGAGCAGGCTCGTCTAATCGAAGTTGAGTGGGGTAACACTGATGCAAGAAACTACCCGGTAAACATTCTGATACAGGCAAATGACCGACACGGATTATTGAGTGATATTACTAAAACTCTATCAGATGATAAAGTGAATGTTGTTGCAGTTAACACAATCTCAAATAAAAAAGAACAGTCCGCTAAGATGGCAGTGACCATAGAGATAAAAGATTTGCAGCAGTTGTCGCGTATTATGGATAAAATTTCACAATTGCGAAATGTGTTGGATGTTGCTCGTGGCGCAAATGGCGAGACACCACTGCAGTAAATTATTAATGGGTCCGACAGCGCAGTTACTTTGGGGTATGTTATTTGGTTCGTTTGGCCTGGGGTTTTTTATCTATGGTAAAAAACAAAAAGCTATTGTTCCTTTCTTTTCTGGCATAGGGTTATTTATATTTCCCTATTTTGTAACTGAGGTCTACATGATTATACTTATCGGTGTATCAATCATGTTACTGCCATACTTTGTAAGGTACTGACTCATGACTTATCAAAAGCACTACTGTCAGATTCTTGACCTTGTCTCTATAGGTTTTTAGCTTTTTTAATAAAGACATCATGTACTGTTGCGCGACACGCAATTATATGTATGATCATTTGGTAAATGATAAAAAGTTTTGAGCATAAGGGATTAGAACGATTTTTTACCAAGGGCGCTAAATCCGGCATACAGGCATCGCATGCAGTTAAGCTACGTGACCAGTTAACTTTCCTGAATGCCCGCAATGACTATTGATGATATGGATATTCCTGGGTGGCGATTACATCCACTCAAAGGCAGAAAGAAAAACTTGTGGTCAATTACAGTCCATAAAAATTGGCGTGTGGTTTTTAAGTTTGAGGATGGTCACACCTATATTGTCAATTATGAGGACTATCGCTAATGAGCATGAAACAATTTAACCCCCCTCATCCTAGTGCCGTTATCAGACGCGTTTATATTGAACCGTTTAACTTGGGGTCAAATGAAGTGGCACGTCAACTACAAGTGAGTCCAAGCACCTTTAATCGGCTGCTCAACGAAAAGTCAGATATATCACCTGAAATGGCATTGAAGTTATCAAAAGTTTTAGGGCGTTCGCCAGAAAGCTGGTTAGTGATGCAAGATAATTTCGATCTTTATCACGCGCGTGAAAAACTTGATTTAAATGATTACGAGCCGATACAGTTTGCGTTATGAAAAATATGACCTCGCGAATACCACAAAGTTGATTTTGGTGAAAAGGTGCTGAAGGCGAGATACCACCACATAAGCGACATTTATAAATGTTTAATATAGTGATAGGTGTTGGCTAAAGCAGACATTTAGATTGGCTAAAAATCTTTCAATAACATGATATTTTTATGTAATTTATTTCACTGATTAAATTCTATGTTTGTATTTAACGCATTAAACAATTAACAACTTGTCAGCAACTTATACTATTTAGAAAAGTGTAAGACTCTATCCAATTTCCATGTCGAAAAACAACATGCTAGACTGATTTTTCTGCTTCGACAGTATGATTACAAAGATTATCTAGAACTGGATGTATGATAAATTAGAGTATGACAAATTGTATTAGTCCCGCTGAAAGTACATCGCCTGTTCTGGGCGAAATCATTATGTGTGTGCACTTCATTGTAATTTTTAAAACAATATACGGTGTGAATTTTAATGGAAAATAAATTAAGTAAGGTGTTTTTGAAACTATTACTTTTTATTGGATTTTCATGTTATTCAACAGTTTCTCAATCCTCTGCATTCTCGTTGATTGAAAACAGTGCCAGTGGTCAGGGTGTAGCTTTTGCTGGTGCTGCTGCCATTGGTGAAGATGCTAGTACTATCTATTTTAATCCAGCAGGGATGGTGCGATTGCCTGGACAGCAAATAGTTGTCGCTGGCCATGTCGTATTAGTTGATTCAACTTATACAGATAGTAATTCACAAATAGTTGTCGATGCCGCAGGAAATACAGCACCATTATCTGGTAAAAACTCCGCCCTAAATACTACAGCATTTGTACCAAGTTTATATTATTCAGCTGAGCTGGATAATGATGTATTTGTTGGTGTAGGGGTAACTGTGCCATTTGGATTATCTTCACAGTATGAAGATGGCTGGTATGGTCGTTACCATGCTTTAAATAGTGAAATAACAAGCATTAATATAAATCCGTCAATTGCATGGAAAGCAACTGAGAAAGTATCTGTAGGTTTTGGTATTAGTATTCAATACATAGAATTGAAATTTACAAATAACATTGAATCCAATAGTGCTTGTAATAATATAGCTGCTAGCTTTGGTCTACCGTTAAGTAGTTGTGCTGGCATAACGAATGATAGCCATATTAAACTGGAAGGTGATTCGACAGAGGTCGGATATAACGCAGGTGTTTTAATAGATTTGACAGAAAAAGACCGAATCGGTATCGCGTATCGTTCTGCAATAAAACACAATGTTTCGGGTGATGAAAAATATACACTGGATCCAGTATTGGCTGGTGTTGCCGGTAGTGTGTCTATTCCAAGTTCACCTTTTAATATATTACAAAATACATCGTTGGATGCAATAGCTGAATTACCCGAAACCTTTTCTGTCAGTTATGTAAGAGAAATAAGCGTGAATTGGACCATTTTGGCTGACTGGACCTGGACTGGGTGGAGTAGTCTTGATGTTGTCGCTATTGTTCAGGCAGATGGCGTGCCAGGACAAGAGCCATCACTTGATTTCGCTTATGCTAATACCAATCGCTACTCAGTAGGTATGCATTACAAGCCGGATAACCAGTGGGTATATCGTGGAGGGCTAGCATTTGACGAAACTCCTGTTCGTTCAAAAGAACAGACATCAGCTAGAGTTCCAGACAATGAGCGAATATGGTTAAGCGTCGGTATAGGATATGCTCCCTCAAGTGACTGGAAGCTGGATCTGGGTTTCTCACACTTATTAATTGATAATATCAAGATTAATAATGGACCGAGTCGTGAATCATCCGGTGCGATATTAACAGGTGAATATGAATCGACTGCTAATATATTAAGTGCACAGGCGAACTTTAATTTTTAAGTTGAAATAAGTGGGCGGTATTGCATTAAAATAAAATGCGGACAACTGCACCATGGTCACTATTAAAGTGCGTGATTTTCGCATGGATTTTTAATGCACGATAAGCCATGTTTGTAATGCCTCGTCCATTCTGCTGGTTGTCACTATAGCCTTTTCCGTTATCTTCAATCTCTATAAAAACATGTCTACTTTTCTTCTTTGTACTGAGTACTCCCGTTCGGAATATAATGGTATCAGCCTGCGCATGTTTGATAATATTGGTAACAGCTTCATTAAGGATATGCATTAATTGCAAAACTTTCTCCGGACTAAAACCAGCGATGGTTGGAACATCCTGAACTTTCCAGCGAATGTGAATCCCGCTATATTTCAAACGTGGTTCGATGCGCGAGCGAAACATGGCCAATACTGCAACTATATCTTCATCAACAGGATCAAGTGAATCGATCATTAATCGAATATCATCCAGTGCATTTTGTAAGGTCTCATTTAATATCTCTTTATTAATATCCCCTTTATCTACCTGCGCCAATGCTGCAACCAGGTGGCCACCGGTACCATCATGCATATCTCTCATGATTCGTTCACGTTCTTCGACAAGCATTTTTTCCTGTTCAGCCTGTTTTGTTGATTTGTAATTTTCTATCAGTTCATGGCTCTTGGTATGAACTCGCATATCGAGCTCACGGTTGAGTTTTTCCATCTCGGTAAGTGTGGATGCAAACCGTTTTACCAGCATCCAGAGAAAGACACCCAGTAATATCACTCCGCCGAATGGCATTAAATGCGGGCGATCAAAACTGATTATTCCCATCTGTACCAAATTGTCATGACCGCCAAAACTTATCGCTATGACCGTTGCTGTCACTAATATCCACCCTTCGATTGAAGGTTTGTTTACGCAATGACAAACGATAAACCAGGCCATATATGATGAAAGAGCAATAAGCAGGTTGTCCCATATAAATGATGAGAAAAAATGAAAGTGTTTATCCCCCACAAGGTATAACGTTACTGTGCCGATTGCACCAAACCATAATATAAATTGTTCGAGTCGAGGATGCTGCTCATCCCAGAAACGGTGGAGAAAAATAATTATGCAGATAACAAGCCAGCCAACGGATGCAAACACAAGGGTATCCCACAGTCGTTCCTCTACGGGCACATGCTGAACAATCATATCGAATGAAATAAATGCCCAGAAAAAACAGGCGATTGCAAAACAGCCATACATGCTGTCTTCTCGGCGCTTGTACCATATAAGGCTGATAAATAATCCAAAACTGAATAGTAGTACGGTCGATATGCCAACCAGGGATTGTTTGATTAGGTAACGTTGTTCATAGGCCGGTAGTAGAATTAATTCTGGCCCAATATAAACATTGCTAAGAAAACCATAACCAGATTGTTTAGGTAAAAGTTGTATGTAAAGTGAATTCTTGCCAGAATGAAGTAAATGTGTGACAGCGCCAAAGTACAGTGGTCGGTGCCAATTACGTGCGGCATAGTCCTGCATGCGACCGCCGTCACCAATACGTTTGCCGTTTAACCATATAACCGCATTCGTATTAACTGCTGGTAAGTAAATACCCCATGAGTGTTCAAGGTTATCAACTTCAAAATCCATTCGGTACCATGCAGGTTTGTTATCTGAGAGATGGGATGTATACCAATTGTCGGGTAAATTTATTTGTCGCCAGCCTGCGTCGCTTTTAAGTGGTGGTGTAACAACTTGCGTATCTGTAAACCATGCTTGCTGAAAAGTAATAACAGATTCGGAAAAGTTGTTTGCTGACACTGTTTGTGCCATAAACAGAAAGAGACCGCTTATCAGTCGTGTTAATTTATAAAGCAAAACCTTATTTCCATGCTGTTATCGCTAGTTCATGTAATTCATAGAAATGAAGAATTTGGATATTTTGTATAGCGTTGTTCTAAGCATAGTGTATCTTCCTAATTGACTCATGTTTCCTGCAACAATCATGAGGTTGGTGTGATTTTTAGTATTCTTCTAAAACATTTGAACTAAGATTACTTTTCAGGTTGTTCATCATTGCGCGGTCAGTTCTCTTGTTATCTGGGAAGCGAATAATTTATTTGCTAGATACTCTTTGAGTCTCTAGCAATATGCCACAATAAGCAAAAATTTATAAAGTTAAATCAGAATCTATATTTATTGATCATCCAGATGAATAATGCCCATTTTATGCGCTTCATAAACCGCCTGGCTGCGAGAGTGGACAGCCAGTTTACGGTAAATACGCTTAATGTAAGTAGTCACAGTATGTGAAGAGATATTCAAAAGATCGGCAATATCCGAGCTAGAAAATCCCTTGGACAGATAACGTAATACAGTGACTTCCTGCTTGCTTAGCGTGTGCTGATTATCATTATGTGTGGCATTGTTAGAGTCAACTTTGAATTTTTTCAACAGGTGGCGAGCGATAGAGGCACTGATAGGTGA
>JAUVDN010000041.1 GCA_030595325.1 Gammaproteobacteria bacterium
TTTTTATTAGGGTTCTGTTTATTATTTTAGAAACTATACACTAATGTCACTGCTGTCTCCGTGTCTTCTTTCTCTGTATCAACAGGCACGCTAGATTTATACCTAAAGGTATAGGTAAACTTTAATGCCAATGTACTATTAATATTCGCCTGGATACCCGTAACGGATTTAGTAGATGTAATCTCTTCACCAATATCTGAAGTTAGCTCCTGAGTAAACTTTGAGGTATCAGATATCTGCCACCAGTAGTTAGCAGACAACCTTAAAACAGCCTCTTCATCAGCAACGCCGTCGTCAACTTTAAAAAATCTTTCACCAGGACCGATTTCTAAGTCCAGCTCCATATTGTCCTGCTTGATGGCTTTTCGACCATAACCAGCGGATGCAATATGCTCATATTCAAAACCACCAAATCGATCTTTTTGTAATTTGATAAGACCGTATACATAATCGAGTTCGGTAAACTTATAGTCAGACTTACCTGATAACTCATATCGCTCTGCGGAAACAGCAGTTAGACCAGTACCCTCATCTTCAGACTCTGTTCCAAAACCTTCCACATGCCCAGAATGACGCCACTTTTCAACCTCATAAACGACATCCGCTTTACCGGATACTGTCTGCGTTTCTGTGTTACCCGTTGTGCGCACAAAACCCAGCTCTGCAGAATTAGTCCATGGCGACTTAACCTCTTCTTCAGCAGCTATCGCAGTCGAAGCGACAAGCAGTCCTATAGAGATTAAAATATAATTTGTTTTCATAAACATTTCCTTTTATAAATATTATTAACACAGCACAAAAGCTGTATACATTAATCATCAATAACTATTACGCCGCTTTATCCTGATGAACATCCATCTGCGGATAAGGTATAGAAATACCTTCAGCATCAAACGTTAACTTAATTTTTTCATGTGTATCAAAATAAACGTCCCAATAGTCTGATGTTTTACACCATGGTCGCACATTAAAGTTCACACTACTATCAGCAAGCTCTGCAACAGCGACCAAAGGCGCAGGGACTTCTAATACACGCTCGTCTTCAGCAAGTATCTTACTGATAATTTCTTTGGCTTTTTTTATGTCGTCATCATAGCCAATTCCAAAGACCATATCGACACGTCGCGTTGAACGTTTAGAATAATTGGTAATCGTACCGCCAAAGATCTCACCATTTGGAATAATTATTTCTCGGTTATCGCCGGTGCGCATTGTTGTTGTAAAAATTCCAATAGTTTCTATCACACCTGATACGCCAGCAGCTTCTACGAAATCACCATCGTTAAACGGACGAAAAATAATAAGCATGACTCCAGAAGCAAGATTCTGCAGTGTACCCTGCAATGCCAGACCAATTGCTAAACCAGCAGCACCAATCAACGCGATCAATGATGTTGTTTCTACGCCCAATTGATCAAGCGCAGCGATAACTACAAACAGAAGAAGAATAGCATTTACAATTGAAGCGATAAAATTAACCAGGATATTATCTACCTTTGCTTTAATCATCACTTTCTTAGCTACTTTCACCAGCATTTTGACAATAAATTTACCGAGTAAAAATATTGCCAATGCCATCACTATATTTATACCCCAGGGTAAAACATAGGTTTCTATTAACTGCTGGATATCGATATTATCAATTATTGACAAAGTTTCTGATACTGTTTCGGTAACCGACTGATCTGCTGGCATTACAACTCTCCCCTGTTATGTAATCTCTGCTGTGTGACGTCAAAAATCCACGTATGAACTTCAACTCCAAAAAACTCGCGAATATTAACATATCAACAACAAAGCAAATTATGCCTTTATGTCACAAAATACCGCTTTATGTCGATAAAATGACAATATGATGTATAATTTCATTAACTTAGTACTACACTATTAAACTAAAGCATTAATTTTACTTTAATCATGAATTTAGATATCCCCGGCGCATCTGAAAGAAGACAGTCTCCTCGTTATGAGATCAAGCTAGCTATTGATTTGGTGCTGGCAAACGGCAATATACTTTCAGTAAACACGCGCAACATTTCAAGTTGCGGCTTACAGATTATTTGTGGTGCATGGGTAACTGAAGAGATAGAACCTCGCGGTATTCAGAGTCACACGTTCAGTCACTTAAGATTTAAAGCAATCACTGACCTGCCTATTGGCAGTGAAAATAAAAAACTCTACGCTAATTGTCGCATGCTGTCGGTGCAGAGAATGTCTCAAGACGAGTACATGCTAAACCTTGCGTTTATTGATTTTGAAAACGGAACAGAAAAAACTCTCGACGACTTCCTTGATCAATACGAACAAAAAAAAACAGTGATTAATCTGTACGCTTAAGAATTCTTAATCGTAAAACATAAAAAGTATATACTAATAAACTTTAAGGCAACAAGCTGTCACCCATGAGATAGACATCAATCTCACGGGCAGCCTCTCGACCTTCATTAATACCCCACACAACTAATGATTGACCACGACGACAATCACCTGCTGTAAACACACCTTCAATATTTGTTTTATACACACCATGTTCTGCCTGATAATTCGAACGTGCATCGTATTCAATATATACTGCGTCACTCACATAATGCTCAGGCCCTAAGAAGCCCATCGACAGCAGAACAAGATCTGCCTCCCATGTTTTTTCAGTACCTTCAATTTCTTCCATATGCCACTGACCATCTACCTTAGACCACTGCACTTCAACAATTTTTACACCGGCAACATTACCCTCACCATCATCAATAAATTCTTTAGTGAGGATACGGTACTCGCGTGGATCACGACCAAAACGCTCATTACTTTCTTCATGACCATAATCAATACGGTGTATCAACGGCCAAAGAGGCCATGGATTATCATCGGCACGCTCACCCGGTGATTGCGGTAACAATTCAAAATTTACCATCGACTTACAACCGTGGCGTAAAGAAGTACCGATACAATCTGTACCAGTATCACCACCACCGATAACAATTACATTTTTGTCTTTTGCCGAAATGTAATTGTTATCATTCAAATCCGAGTCCAGCAAGCTCTTCGTATTTGCTGTTAAAAACTCCATAGCAAAATGAACACCATTCAGATTACGGCCTGGAATTTCAAGGTCACGGGGTTTTGTTGCGCCTGTCGTAAACAGCATAGCATCGTTATCTTTTTGCAGTGTTTTAACATCAACAGCATTATCTCCACTACCACCTACATCTGCATTAGTAACAAAATTTACGCCTTCTTCTTTTAATAAATCGACACGGCGCTGGACAACATCTTTACCTAACTTCATATTAGGTATGCCATACATTAACAGACCACCAATGCGATCAGCACGCTCATAGACAGTTACACTATGGCCCACTTTATTTAACTGCGCTGCAGCAGCAAGGCCCGCAGGCCCTGAACCGACAATCGCTACATTTTTGGCAGTACGATTCTCCGGTGGTTTTGCTTTTATCCAGCCTTCAGCAAAACCTTTATCCACGATTGCATTTTCTATATTCTTAATCGTTACCGCAGGATTATTGATGCCTAACACACAAGAACCTTCACATGGTGCGGGGCATACACGCCCGGTAAACTCTGGAAAATTATTTGTTTTGTGCAAACGATTTAATGCTGATTGCCATTGCTCCGTATAAACCAGATGATTCCATTCGGGTATCAGATTATTAACTGGACAGCCATTTTCAGACTGGCAAAATGGTACTCCACAGTCCATGCACCGTGCACCTTGTATTTTAAGGTGTTCGATATCATGCATACCGGTAAAGATTTCACCATAATCTTTTACTCGCACACTTACTTCACGATAAGCTTCTGTCTCGCGTTTAAATTCTTTAAAACCGGTAGGTTTTCCCATCACATATTCTCTATAATTCTTTTACTTAATACTTAAAACTATTAGCTGTTTAAGCGACTGCTTGCTCTTCCTGTTTTTTCATTTCAAGCATCACACGTTTGTAATCTGTTGGCATCACTTTAATAAACTGCTTTACTGTTTCAGACCAGTTATCCAATGCAGCTTTCGCGACGGTTGAGCCAGTATACTTAAGATGATTCTCAATCAACGCTTTAACTTCACTAACATCTTCATCCGTTTCTAATGCTTCCAGTTCGACCATACCCATGTTGCACAACGGTGCAAAAGATTTGTTTTTATCCCAGATGTAAGCGATACCGCCACTCATACCGGCAGCAAAGTTACGCCCGGTTTCACCTAAGACCACAACACGACCACCCGTCATGTATTCACAACCATGATCACCAACACCTTCAACAACAGTACTAGCTCCACTGTTACGAACACAGAAACGTTCCGATGCAATACCACGGAAATAAGCCTCACCTGAAGTCGCCCCGTATAAAACGGTGTTACCAACAATGATATTTTTTTCTGCGGCAAAGCTACTGTTTTTAAATGGGTACACGATCAAGCGCCCGCCAGACAATCCTTTACCCGCATAGTCATTCGCATCACCCTCAAGCTCGATGTTAACACCCTGATATAACCAGGCACCTAAACTCTGCCCTGCCGAGCCTTGCAGTTTGATATGTACAGTATTGTCAGCCAGAGGTTTACCCTGATGCGCTTTTGCCAACTCGTGAGATAGCATGGTGCCAACCACACGATTGGTATTTACCACCGGTAGTTCTATCGAAACTTTTTCACCTTTTTCTATCGCAGGTTTCGCAAGTTTGATAATTTCGTTATCCAGCGCTTTTTCAAGACCGTGATCCTGTGTCATCGTATGATAAACCTCGACACCTTCATGCGGCTTAACTGCAGCTGTTAATAGAGCAGACAAATCGATACCACTAGATTTCCAGTGGTCTATCGCATTATCTGCTTCCAGCACATCAACACGGCCAATCATTTCATTCACCGTCCTGAATCCAAGTGTTGCCATGTGCTCACGCATATCTTCTGCAACCATAAACAGGTAGTTCACCACATGCTCTGGCTTACCTTTGAATTTCTTACGTAATTCTTTGTCTTGCGTAGCGATACCTACAGGACAAGTATTCAGATGACACTTGCGCATCATGATACAGCCCAGCGTAATTAATGGTGCCGTTGAAAAACCAAATTCTTCAGCACCCAATAAAGCAGCAATCGTAATATCACGCCCGGTTTTTAACTGGCCATCAGTCTGCAATACAACACGCGAACGCAGGTCATTCATCACCAATGTCTGATGCGTTTCTGCCACACCTAATTCCCATGGCAAGCCGGCATGTTTAACCGAAGTTAATGGTGATGCACCAGTACCACCGTCATGGCCCGCGATAACAATATGATCAGAGAATGCTTTAGTAACACCGGCAGCGATGGTACCAACCCCGATTTCTGCAACCAGTTTTACACTGATACGTGCCGATGGATTTGAATTTTTAAGATCATGAATCAGCTGCGCCAAATCTTCTATTGAATAGATATCATGGTGTGGCGGCGGACTAATCAAACCCACACCGGGAGTCGAATGACGAATACGCGCAATATTTACGTCAACTTTTCCACCGGGTAACTCACCACCTTCACCTGGCTTGGCACCTTGTGAAACTTTAATCTGTAACTCATCCGCATTGGTTAAATACCAGTTGGTCACACCGAAACGACCCGATGCAATTTGCTTGATGGCAGAACGTTTTGAATCACCATTTTCCATCGGTGTAAAACGTTTCGCGTCTTCACCGCCTTCACCGGTATTTGATTTACCGCCAAGGCGATTCATCGCTATCGCCAAAGCCTCATGACTCTCGGCAGAGATTGAACCGAAACTCATCGCGCCGGTTACAAAACGTTTAACAATTTCTTTAGCCGGCTCAACATCAGCAAGCGGAATAGAGCCACCGTTGACACCCTCTTTAAATTTCAGCAAACCACGCAAAGTTGCGCGGCGCGTTGAATCATCATCAGAGACTTTGGCAAACTGTTTATAAGCTTCTTTACTATTTGTACGCGCAGCCAGCTGGATACCCGCGAGTGTCTGCGGATTCCACATGTGTGTTTCACCACCTTTGCGCCAGTGGAAATCACCCGGATTATCAAGCATCGGCATACGTACCAGAGCACGAGACGGATAAGCTTTTTCGTGTCGTCTTAGCGATTCTTCGGCAAGCACGTCAAGGCTCACACCTTTTATTCGACTAGCGGTACCCTTAAAGCAGCGTGCAATAACATCTTCACCCAGACCAACAGCTTCAAAAATCTGCGCACCCTTATATGAATGCAATGTAGAAATACCAATCTTCGCCATCACCTTAAGCATGCCTTTAGCAACACCTTTACGGTACGCAGCAACGATAGCGTCATCGTTATATTTTTCTGCATCCAGCAAACCTTCGCGCTGTGACTGAAATAATGACTCGAATGCAAGATAAGGATTAATGGCATCCGCTCCATAACCGATTAACAAACAATGCTGATGCACTTCACGCGCTTCACCTGTTTCTAAAACGATACCTATACGCGTGCGATCCTGATTTTCCACCAGATGATGATGCACCGCGCCAGTTGCCAATAGCGTACTGACCGGTATACGATCAGCCGATATATTTCTATCCGTTAATACAACAAGGCTGAAACCTTCTTTAATTGCATCGCTGGCTTCCTTACAGATTTCATCCAGACGTTTACTTAAACCGCCAACACCCTCAGCTTTTTCATAAGTGATATCGATAGTTTTTGACTTCCAGCCACGGTGATTCAGATGTTTCAGTGCGGCCAGTTCTTCATTGGTCAATATCGGATGCGGCACACGTAAACGATGTGCATGCTGTTCTGTCGTTTCCAGCAGGTTACCCTCCGGACCGATATAACATTCCAGTGACATCACCACTTCTTCACGAATCGAATCGATTGCAGGGTTAGTCACTTGTGCAAACAACTGCTTGAAGTAATCGTAAAGCATACGCGGCTTATCAGATAGACATGCCAACGCAGAATCATTACCCATCGAACCAACCGGGTCACGTAACTCACGCACTAAAGGCAACAACATAAACTGCATGGTTTCAGTGGTGTAACCAAAAGCCTGCATACGTGGAATAATATTTTCCGGGTTAAAACCGTGCGCTTCTTGCTCACAACCCAGATCAGATAATTTGATTTCCTGATTCTTTAACCATTCACCGTATGGACGTTGTGTTGAAAAGTCTTTCTTCAATACCTCATCAGAAATCAGTTCGCCTTTATCAAAATCAATCAGGAACATTTTTCCCGGTTGCAAGCGACCCTTAAATTTCACATCAGCTGGATCAACATCGACCACGCCTACTTCTGAAGCCATAATTACGCGATCATCATTGGTCAAATAATAACGGCTTGGACGCAAGCCATTCCTATCGAGAACAGCACCGATATACTGACCGTCGGTAAAAGCGATAGAAGCCGGGCCATCCCAGGGCTCCATCATTGCCGAGTTGAACCGGTAAAAATCTTTTTTCGCCTGATCCATGTTCTCATCAGACTGCCACGCTTCAGGCACCATCAACATTACTGCTTCTTGCAGACTACGGCCCGACATCAATAAAAATTCTAAAACATTATCGAAATTACCCGAGTCTGAACAATCGGGTTCAGCTATTGGGAACAGACTATCAATCTCACAACCATAGTCATCACATCGCACCATACCCTGACGCGCGGTCATCCAGTTTTTGTTTCCTAGCAGGGTATTAATTTCACCATTATGACTCATGAAACGGTTAGGTTGCGCTCTATCCCACGAAGGGAAAGTATTCGTGCTGAATCGCGAGTGCACCATAGCGAGGTGCGAAGCGTAATCAACATCCTGTAGATCGAGATAAAATGTTTTTACCTGCAGCGCATTAAGCATGCCTTTATAAATAATAATGCGCGGTGATAGTGAACAGATATAAAACAACTTTGCTTGTGACAGCGAAGCGTCTGAACGCAATAGGTGTGTACTGCGCTTACGAATAACATAGAGCTGTCTGGCAAAGTTCTTGGCGAAATCTTTGTCGTCCACATCCAAATCGTCACCGGCTTCTACGTACAGCTGCAAAATGACCGGTTGCGACTGACGCGCGGTCGGACCAATATTGGCGCCATCAGTATCAACCGGCACTTCACGCCAACCGAGACATTTCTGCCCTTGTTCAACAATTATTTTCTCAACACCAGCAATGCATTGCTGGCGCTGCTCATCATCGACAGGCAAGAAAACATTACCAGCCGCAAACAAACCTGCTGTAGGCAAATCCACCGCCAAATCACGCTTGGCCACTTTTACGCAAAACTCGTGTGGCATGCCGGTTAATATGCCGGCGCCATCACCCGTTGTTGGCTCACAGCCACAACCGCCACGGTGTTCCATGCGCTGCAGCATTATTTCTGCATCAACGACGATCTGATGACTGGGTTTACCTTTAATATGAGCGACGAAACCGACGCCACAGCTGTCTTTTTCAAACGCTGGGTCATATAACCCCTGCTTTTCAGGAAATCCGAATTTTGTTTGTTCTTGTAATGTTGAACTCATATTAAAACCGTAACTGTTTATCTCGCAACGACCAACCCGCAACATACGGGCACAGTAGCGTCACTATATATTTAATAAAATCAGGTAATTAGAGGATAAATTAAGGAAGCATCCGCGCTTCTACTGACCACTCTACCGACTGTTTCTACTGACAGCTTCTACTGACAGCTTCTACTGACTATTCCACCGACCGCCTTCTATTACCGAATTGCACGCTGCTGCCAGCAGGTATAAATAAAGGACAGAGCCGCCTATTTTAGCGAAAATCAGCACCTAAGGAAAGAGCGTACACATTCTAAGAGCTATACTTAAAAAGAGCTTGCTGCAGAAAACCCCCATTATCAGCTCACTTTTTAAGGGATTAAGGATTCCAGCATTAATTGAAACTCGCTACAACTAAAATCAGTCACTTAGCAAGACCTTTTACACTCTTGGCGAAGGTAATGCTTACTTTTGCCTGCATAATTAGCCTGAACAGTGTCAGTCACGCAAAAGCCAACACAGAAAATACCTCTGCCGCAGAATACGCGGTTAAAGTGGCCTACATTTACAATATATTACGGTTTGTCCGCTGGGATGAAAAATCACCTCTGGCACAGTCCGAATCATTAAATATCTGCCTGTTTAAAAAAAACCGTTCAATCAATATCTTGAAGCCATTACTAAAAAATCGATTAGTCTGAAACAGAATCAGGCCAACTACACCTTACTATCACGATACACCAGCAGCATAACGCCAGAATTTAATACGCTGCTTGATAAAGGCACCATCGGCTATGAGCGTTCAATCTATAGAACAATTGGCTGGAAATTTTAATATTCATATCACGAAATCAAATCGACGAAACCTCATTAAACCAGCTATTAAAAAACAGCTCTCCCTGCATTTCTAACTGATTTGCATATTGATGCGTATCTTTTCTTAACCGTTCAACATCGATACCTTCGGTTTGCATAATCTCCCCTATGTGCCCGATAAACCACTTCTCCAGAGAACGTTGCGTAATCTCAGGATGAAACTGTAGAGCAAGAATATTGCTGCCAACACTAAATGCCTGGTTAGGGTATTTTTCACTGGAGGCAAGCAACACCGCCTCATCTGGCAAATCAAATGTTTCACCGTGCCAGTGCAACATCGAACAATGTTCGG
This sequence comes from Gammaproteobacteria bacterium, assembly GCA_030595325.1. Classification (GTDB taxonomy): domain Bacteria; phylum Pseudomonadota; class Gammaproteobacteria; order SZUA-229; family SZUA-229. The sequence goes on from JAUVDN010000041.1 coordinate 9,652, forward strand.
CACCTAAATAACGCAGCGCAGTTTGTTTTCCTGCTTCGGTTATATTCAGCGGATACCAGCCAATCTCTTTATCATTGCCTGAATACACATTTGCCCCCAAAGCACTAGCGATTAACTGTGCGCCCAGACAAATGCCTAATGTCGGTTTATCCGCCGTGATACGCTGCTTTAATAAATTTATCTCTGCCTCAATAAAAGGAAACATCGCACCGTCGTTTACACTGATTGGGCCACCCAGAATGATTAATAAATCATCGGATAACGCATCAATTTTTGCCATATTTTCTGGCGCCAATGCAAAATCAGCCGCTTCAAGATAATTGATTTCAATATTTTTCGCCTGTAACACAGAAGTGAAACTAGCCAAATCCTCAAACACCAAATGTCGAATCACATTGACTATCATTTAATTTTCTCCCAATTTTTACTCACAGTTTCACCTATTGCAGTAACCATTAGCGTAAAATGCCATCTTCGACGCTATAAATCACAAAATACCGTTCAATTAGTACAAGAAGTTTACCAACATGCCCGCCACATTACACACCAGCCATATAAAATCACTTCCATTACTGCACAACGGTAAAGTACGAGACATCTACGATATCGATGACAACTATATGCTGATCGTAACAACTGACCGTATATCAGCTTTTGACGTCATCATGCCAACGCCCGTCACTGGTAAAGGCATTATTCTCAATCAGGTGACTCAATTCTGGATGGAAAAACTGTCGCACATCATTCCTAATCAGATGTGTGATCTTAAATTAGAAGATGTGTTACCCGACGCGGCAGAACGAGCAGAAGTCGCCAACCATGCCATGATCGTCAAAAAGCTCAAAGCCCTGCCAATTGAAGCCATCGTTCGCGGTTATATCATTGGCTCTGGCTGGAAAGATTATCAGGCCAATGGCACTGTTTGCGGTATAAATCTGCCCGAAGGCCTAAAATTAGCCGATAAACTACCCGAAGCCATATATACCCCTTCAACAAAAGCGGCAGTGGACGCACATGATGAAAACATCGACTATACTCAATCAAAGGAACTGTTGGGAGAGGATATAGCCCAACAGGTACGCGACGTCAGCTTGCAGCTCTACAAAGAAGCAGCTGATTACGCATTACAGAAAGGTATTATTATTGCCGATACCAAGTTCGAATTTGGGCTCGACAACGATGGCAAGCTTACGCTGATAGATGAGGTATTAACCCCTGATTCATCACGTTTCTGGCCAAAAAATGAATACCAACCCGGTAGTAGCCCGGTCAGTTTTGATAAGCAGTTTGTTCGTGACTATCTAGAAACTTTAGACTGGAACAAAACAGCCCCTGGCCCTGAATTACCGGACTCAATTGTGACAAAAACAGCCGAAAAATATGAATATGCAAAAAAATTGCTTATGAATCAATAATCATGAAGCAATAAAGAGGACATGTCACATGAAAGGTGTTTTTATTACAGGTACCAGCACAGAGGTTGGTAAAACTTTTGTCGCTGTGGGAATTGCCAAAGCGCTCACCAAAAGAAACATAACGGTAATCCCAAGAAAACCAATAGAATCCGGCTGCGTCAAACAGGATGGTGAGCTTATCCCGCAAGATGCTTCAGCGCTAAAAGAGGCTGCTCAATATGAAGGCCCACTCTCTGAAGTCTGTCCTTACCGATTTGAACCCCCTATCTCACCCGTGCGTGCAGCCCACCTGGCAAACAGAATACTGACCACAGAACAACTGGTTAACATATGCCTGAACGGCAGCGAAAAAGGTTTTGTACTGGTCGAAGGTGCCGGCGGATTTTATTCCCCTCTTGCTGAAAACGGCCTTAATGCCGATCTTGCAGTAGCACTACAGTTACCTGTCTTACTGGTAGCAGACGACCGCTTAGGTGCACTCAGCCAGGTACTGCTCAATATAGAAGCCATACAGATGCGTGGCCTGCAACTAGCAGGTGTCGTTTTAAATTCTCTAAGTGATGAGCAAAGTGATCACATGGATAATACTGCCGACCTGCGAGAACGCCTGGATTGCCCGGTATTCTCAAATCCTTATTCTAAGGATGGCAGTACCAGATTACCCGAGGCTTTGATTGAGGGGTTGATTTCATCAACTGCTACCTCAGACTCACATATCAGAATAGTAGGTTAATACTTTCCCCTGGGGCTTGATTTTTTATACTCGCCTCAGCCATTGATCCGGTCCTACGACCACATGCAAGGCACCCAACTGTAGGAGCGGATTTTTTTCATTCCGCGATTTTTTGTTTTTGCTTTCTCTTGCTCTCTATTTTTATCTGACCCTTGCATCTCTCTTAGAGATTGTGGGTCCCGCCCCACTGGCGTGTTACTTTTCTTTATGAATAACATCCATGTTATTCACCCTACGGGCCGAGCAAAGCTCGTTCAAATTTGCTCCAGGAAAATTTAGTCAATAGCAAAAGAAAAGTAACCAAAAGAATGCCATCCCACTTCGTTTGTCCCGAGAAAAACACTCGGGATACCTGAATGCCGAGGTATTGCCAACGAGTCGCTCTGATGCGCAATCCGGGCGCACAGAGCTAACAGGCCGAACATGATTAATATTTCCTCTACCAACACCACAGTACTCAGTAAACGAAAAGGGAACCTACAAACAATATAAAAACAAAATAATAAAACATCTCAGTTTTTGACGTTATTTGTTTTTTTGACATTCTCCTCGCCTTAGCCAAGCCATTGATGTGTGACGGGGAGCATGGGCTTTCTGTGACAGCTGTCTGAGCCTACGTGTTTTTTACGTGGGTGAGTTCTGGCGCAGCATGTTTCCCGTTGCACATCAATGGGAACCCCTGTGTCTTTTACAGGGGCGCCAGACGTAGCGACGGCCTTTTTTGGGTACTTTTTTGGGCTGTAGCAAAAAAGTGCCTCGCCCGCGGTGCGAATACCGCAATCTCGAAGAATCACACAAAAGTCAGATAAAAACTAAACAACAAGAAAAAACAAAACATCGCAAAATAAAAAAACCGGGACAACATGGTTATCCCGGCTCGATACTGACATTAAGAAAAATTTAAATTTAACTTAATCCAATCAACTCAACTTTAAAAACCAATGTCGCATTCGGCGGAATAACACCACCTGCACCACGTTCACCATAACCCAGTTCAGGCGGAATAGTCAGTTTACGCGCACCACCAATTTTCATACCGGCAACACCCTGATCCCAGCCCGCAATAACCTGACCGCCACCCAGCTTAAAACTGAACGTCTCATCACGATCATGGCTTGAATCAAATTTAGCGCCATCAGTTAACCAGCCAGTGTAGTGTACTTCTACTGTTTGGCCTGCAACCGCTTCTTCACCGTCACCGACAATTTGATCTTCAATTTCTAATTCAGCCATCTTTTCTTACCTCTATTATTAAATTTTTATACACATCGCTATTTCTAGGCATAAAAAAGGGGAGCAGCGCTCCCCTTCTTAACTACAACTTAAGCATGAACTTATTTGTAGTAACCAATCATGCCTTCAAGAGAAACAGGCGTGATCTTTGAAGCATTACCAGCAGAACCAAAAGATTCGTAACGTGCCTTACAAATATCTTTCATCGCAGCTGTAGATTCTTTAAGGAATTTACGTGGATCAAAGTTTGATGTATTTTCAGCAAGGTGCTTACGAACAGAACCAGTTGATGCCATACGCAGGTCAGTATCGATGTTAACTTTCACAACACCGTTCTTGATGCCTTCCTGAATTTCAGAAACAGGTACACCGTATGTTTGGCCCATGTCACCACCGAAATCATTGATGATTTTCAACCATTCCTGAGGAACAGAAGAAGAGCCGTGCATAACAAGGTGTGTATTAGGAAGTTTTGCATGAATTTCTTTAATGCGGTCAATACGCAGAATTTCGCCAGTTGGCTCTTGCGTAAATTTGTAAGCACCGTGTGAAGTACCGATAGCAATCGCTAGTGCATCAACATTTGTTTGCTCAACAAAGTCAGCGGCTTCATCAACAGATGTTAACAGCAGATCAAGATCAAGTTTACCTTCAGCACCGTGACCATCTTCTTCGCCCATCTCACCCGTTTCCAATGAACCAAGACAACCCAGCTCACCTTCAACAGAAACACCACCAGCATGAGCCATTGATACAACTTCTTTAGTTACCGCAACGTTGTATTCAAAGCTTGAAGGTGTCTTCATGTCAGCTTCTAAAGAACCGTCCATCATCACAGAACTGAAACCAGACTGGATAGAACGAAGACATACTGCAGGCTCAGAACCGTGATCCTGATGCATTACTACAGGAATGTGTGGGTACATTTCGATAGCAGCAGAAATTAAGTGACGTAAGAAAGGTTCGCCCGCGTATGAACGCGCACCAGCAGAACCTTGCATGATAACAGGACTGTTAGTCTCATCAGCAGCTTGCATGATGGCATGAACCTGCTCCATATTATTAACGTTAAATGCTGGCATGCCGTAGCCGTTTTCAGCTGCGTGATCCAGTAATTGTCTCAGTGAAACTAAAGCCATTAGAGCTCTCCTCTTTAAATTAATTATTCTAAAATCAAAAAATTATAAAACTGTCTTAAATCTATATATACAAAATTCTTTTTTCTATAGCGAAGATTCAGCAACGCACACAACTATGGAACACTAACAATCTTCATTATGTTACTGCCGCCTTCATCACCTAACGAGTCACCTCGTGTAAGTACAATACGATCACCACTCTCAACGATATTTTTACTTTTCAGCAAATCAACTACACCAAGTGTTACATCTTCAGCAGCCAAATCTTTAAAATCAGCACGCACCGGATAAACCCCGCGGTACAAAGTCACCTTGCTCAAGGTACCGTCTCTAGGCGTTAAAGCGTAGATAGGTATGCCAGAACTAATACGTGACATCCACAGTACCGTCGCACCCGATTCTGTTAGCGATGCAATCGCATTCATCTTCAGATGATTCGCGGTGTACATTGTAGCCATAGCGATAGCTTCATCAACCCTACCAAAAACAAGGTCAAGACGATGATCGGACACCATCGCCACATGCTGTTTTTCTGCATGCTCACATATTCTGCCCATAGCAGCAACAGTCTTAGCAGGATATTTACCAACTGCAGTTTCACCTGAAAGCATCACCGCGTCCGTACCATCAAGCACCGAGTTAGCCACATCAAATACTTCTGCACGTGTCGGAATCGGACTGTCTATCATCGATTCCATCATCTGCGTTGCTGTAATTACAACCTTGTTCTTACTGCGCGCATTTTTAATCAAACTTTTTTGCAGCGCGGGCAATTCAGCATCACCCATCTCCACGCCAAGATCACCACGAGCCACCATGATGACGTCAGATGCTTCAATTATTTCATCAATATTCTCGATAGCTTCTGCACGCTCAACTTTAGTAACAATACCAGCATCACTGCCTTCAGCCATTACCAATTCACGACACTGAATCACATCCGCTGCTGTTCGCGCAAACGACAAAGCAACAAAATCAACATTCATACTAACTGCTGCTTTTAAATCTGCCTTGTCTTTATCTGTTAACGCCGGCGCTGATAAACCACCGCCTTTCAAGTTAATCCCTTTGTTGTTAGATAATTCGCAGGTATATTCAACGATACAACGAATCTCCTCGTCAACCACCTCATCAACAACCAGTTCAACACGGCCATCATCAAGCAATAATATGTCGCCTGACTTAACATCTTTAGGTAAATCTTTATAGGCAAGACCTACGCGCTCCTCCGTTCCATCATCTTTACCCAGTGCGGCATCTAATATAAAAGTTTCACCTTTTATTAACTGAACAACGCCGTCTTTAAACTTATGCGTGCGAATCTTAGGGCCTTGCAAATCTGCAAGAATACCAACAATACGCCCAGTGTTCTCACTGCACACACGAATAAGATCAACGCGATGCCTTTGCTCCTCATGCGAGCCATGAGAAAAATTCAAACGAAAAACATCAACACCTGCTCTAATCATCTCCATGATCACTTCAGATGAACTAGAACCTGGCCCTAAGGTCGCAACTATCTTCGTTCTGCGCATTAAGTTTTTCTCTACTCTCTTATTCGTTATTACTGGAATTTATTCTCAGTAAAAACTGAGCAACGCTTGCTCAGTTAATATTTTATTTATTAGCCGCTTCTTCTAACATAGCTACAGCAGGTAATGTTTTACCTTCCAGGTATTCCAGGAACGCGCCACCAGCTGTTGAGATATAAGTTACTTTATCGTAGATATCGTATTTTTGAATCGCAGCAATGGTATCGCCACCACCAGCCAGACTAAAACCTGGTGAATTTGCAATTGCCATTGAAACAGTCTTAGTACCTTCACCAAACTGATCAAATTCAAATACGCCTACAGGGCCATTCCAGATGATAGTGCCCGCTTTTTCAATAATTTCAGCCAGTTCTTTTGCAGAGTTCGGACCAATATCAAAAATCATGTCATCATCAGTGACTTCAGACGCATCTTTTAAAGTTGCTTCTGCATCTTCAGCAAATTCTTTTGCGCAAACTACGTCAGTTGCTATTGGGATGCTTGCACCACGCGCCTTCATTTTTTCGATTAATTCTTTTGCTGTATCTACCAGGCCTTCTTCGTATAAGGACTTACCCACGTTATGACCAACAGCAGCAAGGAATGTATTTGCGATACCACCACCAACAACCAACTGATCAACTTTTTCAGATAAAGCTTCAAGCACTGTTAACTTGGTCGATACTTTAGAACCACCAACAATTGCAACCATAGGACGAGCTGGATCAGCCAATGCTTTAGCAAGACTGTCTAACTCACCTGAAAGCAGGATACCGGCACACGCAGTCGGTGCAAATTTACCTGCACCATGAGTAGACGCCTGTGCACGATGCGCAGTACCAAATGCATCCATAACAAATACGTCACATAGAGCAGCGTACTTCTTAGACAAAGTTTCGTCGTCTTTCTTCTCGCCCGCATTAAAACGAACGTTCTCTAATAATACACACTCACCAGCCGCAACTTCAGGTGCGTTATCAAGATAATCTTTAACCAGGCGAATCTCTTTGCCTAATTTTTCAGTCATCACTTCAGCGATAGGCGCCATTGAGTTTTCATCATCAACCTTGCCTTCTTCAGGACGACCACGGTGAGACATAACCATGACAGAAGCGCCTGCTTTCATGCAATGCTCAACAGTAGGCATAGATGCAGTAATACGCGCATCTGATGTTACCTTGCCATCTTTAACAGGCACGTTAAGGTCCGCACGAATCAATACGCGCTTACCCGCTAAATCTAAATCAGTCAGTTTGATGAAAGCCATCGCTAAAACTCCAAAAATTTTCGTTTTATATTAATTATGAATATCTAAAATACCGTTTGTTAAAAATATAAAAATTATTTTTTAACGTTTAACAAACAACACTGTTTTTACATTTAAAGACACCAGCCCGGTTCAATATTAACCGGGCTGGTTATCATCAATATCACGCCGTCTTTTACAGGATTGTTCGCGGAATGAAAAAATTCCGCTCCTACAAAAAACTAAGTGAGGAGATTTTGTTTGCTGGCAAGGCGTGGGAATATTTTTAGCGCGGAGCGTACATTAGTACGTGAGCACTGAAAATTATTTCCGCAACGCCGCCAGTGGACAAAAGATCCTTACTTAAGATACGTGCTCAACTAGGCGAAGCATGTTACAGGTGTAACCGTACTCGTTGTCGTACCATGAAACTAATTTCACGAATGTACCGTCAAGAGCAATACCTGCTTCTGAATCGAAGATAGAAGAGAAACCACAACCACGGAAGTCTGTAGAAACAACTTTCTCATCGGTGTAACCCAGAGTCTTGCTCATGTCACCAGTCTCTGAAGCCGCTTTCAATTCAGCACAAATTTCTTCGTATGTAGCTTCTTTTTCTAGCTCGATTGTTAAATCAACAACAGACACGTCTGAAGTTGGTACGCGGAAAGCCATACCAGTTAGTTTGCCGTTAAGCTCTGGAAGAACAACGCCAACTGCTTTAGCAGCACCAGTTGAAGACGGGATTATGTTTTCTAAAATACCACGACCACCGCGCCAGTCTTTCATAGAAGGACCATCAACAGTTTTCTGTGTAGCTGTAGCAGCATGAACAGTAGTCATAAGACCACGCTTGATGCCGAACTTGTCGTTAATAACTTTAGCTACAGGCGCAAGACAGTTAGTCGTACAAGATGCAGCTGAAAGAATTGCTTGGCCAGCATACTCAGAATGGTTAACACCGTATACGAACATTGCTGTACCGTCTTTAGAAGGTGCAGACATAACAACTTTCTTAGCGCCTGCATCGATGTGTGCCTGACAGCTTTCTTCTGTTAGGAAGAAACCAGTACATTCGATAACTAGATCAGCACCGATGTCGCCCCAAGCTAAATCAGCAGGGTTACGTTCAGCAGTCAAACGGATTGTTTTACCGTTTACAACAAGGTTGTTGCCTTCAACAGAAATTTCACCGTCAAAGTTACCGTGAACTGAATCATACTTAAGCATGTATGCTAAGTAATCAGCGTCTAATAAATCGTTAATACCAACAACTTCAATATCTGAGAAGTCTTTAGCAATCGCACGAAATGCCATGCGTCCAATACGGCCAAAACCGTTAATACCGACTTTAATAGTCATAATAATATCTCCAAATCTAAAAAATAAAAAACAAACTTAAAAAAACTGGTCCGCGAAGAACGCAAAAAACGCAAAATACTTTTTTGCTTTTTAACTTCGCGTCTTTCGCGTTCTTTACGGACTAATGCTTATATGTTCCTACAGTACAGACTCAACAGTTTTCACTACATTTTCTACAGTGAAACCAAACTCTTTAAACAGCTGGTCAGCAGGTGCAGACTCACCGAAGTGATCGATACCAACGACAGCATCAGCGTACTTGTACCAAGCATCAGTAACAGCGGCTTCAACTGCAACAGTTGGAACACCTTTGATCAATACTGAAGAACGATAGCTTGCGTCCTGCGCATCAAATACATTAGTAGATGGCATAGACACAACACGGATCTTCTTACCAGACATCGCTTCAGCAGCACCTGTTGCCAGAGCCACTTCAGAACCCGTGCCGATGATGATCGCATCTGGCGTGCCTTCACAATCTTTCAGGATGTAACCACCCTTAGAAATTTCAGCAATCTGTGCAACAGTACGCTCATTATGAGGTAGACCCTGACGAGAGAAGATCAATGTAGAAGGACCATTTTTACGTTCGATCGCCTGCGCCCAACTTACTGCAGATTCAACCGCATCACATGGACGCCACACAGCCATGTTAGGAATCATACGTAAAGTAGGAATCTGCTCGACTGGCTGGTGAGTCGGGCCGTCTTCACCCAGACCGATAGAGTCATGAGAGTAAACGAAGATGCTTTGAATCTTCATCAGAGCAGCCATACGCAATGCGTTACGCGCATACTCAGAGAACATTAGGAATGTTGCACCGAAAGGAACAATACCACCGTGCAATGTCATACCGTTCATGATGGCAGACATAGCAAATTCACGTACACCGTAGTTCAGGTAGTTAGGCGCTTCGTTATTGATCATCGGCTTGTAACCAGACCATTCAGTCAGGTTAGAACAACCAAGGTCAGCAGAACCACCGAATAATTCAGGAACCATCGGTGAGTAAGCTTCGATAGCTGCTAGTGAAGCCTGACGTGTAGCAGGGCTTTTTGCATCAGCATTAACAGAGGCGATGTACTCAGCAGATTTTGCTGCCCAGTCTGCAGGCAGGTCACCGGCCATACGACGTTCGTATTCAGCAGCCAGCTCAGGGAAAGCGCCTTTATATGCTGCAAATTTTTCGTTCCATGCTGCTTCAGATTTAGATCCTTTGTCTTTAGCATCCCAACCAGCGTATACATCAGCAGGTACTTCGAATGCAGCGTGATCCCAACCTAATGCAGCTTTAGTCAGGTTAATCTCTTCTTCACCTAAAGGTGCGCCGTGACATGCATGGCTGCCCGCTTTGTTTGGCGAACCAAAACCGATGGTTGTTTTACAACAGATCATGGTTGGTTTGTCAGTCATCGCTTTCGCTGTAGCAATTGCTGCTGCAATCGCTTCATTATCATGACCATCTACGTCAGCAATTACGTGCCAGCCGTAAGCTTCGAAACGCTTAGGTGTATCATCTGTGAACCAGCCTTCAACGTGACCATCGATAGAGATACCGTTGTCATCCCAGAATGCGATCAGCTTGCCCAGGCCTAAAGTACCAGCCAGTGAACATGCTTCGTGAGAGATACCTTCCATCAAACAACCGTCACCAAGGAATACATAAGTATTGTGATCAACGATGTCGTGACCCTTCTGGTTAAACTGGCCAGCCAATGCTTTTTCAGCAATCGCCATACCAACACCATTAGTAATACCCTGGCCTAAAGGACCAGTGGTAGTCTCAACGCCCGGCGCATAACCGTACTCAGGATGACCTGGAGTTTTAGAATGCAGCTGACGGAAGTTTTTCAGATCGTCGATAGACAAATCATAACCAGTCAGGTGTAACAGTGAATAGATCAGCATAGAACCGTGCCCATTAGACAGGATAAAACGGTCACGGTTACTCCAGTTAGGGTTAGCTGGGTTGTGGTTCATGTTGTCGTTCCACAGTACTTCAGCGATGTCAGCCATCCCCATTGGTGC
>JAUVDN010000098.1 GCA_030595325.1 Gammaproteobacteria bacterium
ATTACTTAAAACAATTATTTAATAACGACTAATTAAAACAGCTCAAGTCTTTCTAAAAACCAGTAAAAACCAACTATCGAAATCAGCGCTGAACCGGGAACGATAATAAGTTTCCGGTATTTCACTTTATCTTTAATCCAGAAACTCAATAACATAAATGCGATAGCAATTACTGCTATCTGCCCAAATTCAACACCAATATTAAAGCTGATCAATGCTGTCGCAAAGTCATCTTTCGGCATGCCGAAATCATTCAGAACACTGGCAAACCCTAAACCATGAAGCAGACCAAACAAAAAGACCAGCACCAGACGGCTTTTATGCAGCTGCTTCGCCAAAATATTTTCGACACCGACATAAGCGATAGACAGGGCAATTAACGGCTCCACCACATTAGGGGGTAATTCTACGATATTATTCATCGCCAGTGCCAATGTTATTGTGTGCGCCACAGTAAACATGGTCACTTGCCATAACAAAGGACGCCAATGGACTGACAGCAAAAACAAACCCAATATGAATAGGATGTGATCTAGCCCTTTTGGAACGATATGCTCAAACCCGATAACAATATAGGATGCAACAACGTCGATAAATGATTGCGTAGCAACAATTTCAGTTAAAGAAAATGGTTCACTAACCTCATTATTTCTCAACCATTGCCATTGCGACCAGTGCCATTGCTCACTGTCTTTATCGACCTGTTTGACACGAACCGCATTATCACCAAATTTTTCCGGGTAATACCAACGCAGGGTTTCGGCTGTCTCTGGCAACAGTGCAGATAATCGAATGACGCTGATTCTGGGCACCTTAGTATATCCGGTCGGCGGTATATCAACGGCTTCTATGTGCAGCGATAACTTTTGATTCTCTACTTCAATAAAAATAGCTTGAAGAAAATCCTGTTTAAAATATTCAAAAGCCAACTGCAACTCTGATGCTGGCATTTTGCGGAATTCATCATATTCATCAGCATTAGGTGCATCTTTGGTATTTTTATACTGTGCGTTAATGCCTGTAAGCAGTGCCTCAATACTCGCCCTAACCTCGACAACAACTAAGCGCTCACTGTCGACATTGATTTCAACCAGTGCCGGTTTGACCACATCCGCTATTGCATTGCCCAATGACAGGCTGCAGAGGATAAACAAAGTAAAGAGTCTTTTCATGAAACGCGGATATTACACAATTATTCCCACCGCATATAAATTATTGAATAATTTCTTTACAAAATCGTCTTATATTGAACGTAAATTAACCAGTTAACTAACGTTTTAGATTCATTTGCGTTATTATCAATGACTATGAAAACACTTATGATTTTTTCATAGCCTAATAAAAACAAAAACTAAGGTATAACAACCACTTAAATGAGGAGTCTCCATGCCTACGATTGATCGCCGCACCTTCCTGAAACTGATGGGACTAAGTGCTACTGCAGGTGCTACCGGCCTGTTATCCGCTTGTAATGAAACAAGCGCCCCCGAAAACGCTCAAGCTATTGCTGCAGATTTTTATGATCTGCCAATGAAAGGAAATGTACGCGTTTTACATACCACCGATTTTCACGGACAGTTACAACCCGTTTATTTTAGAGAACCTAATGTAAATCTAGGCGTTGGTGACGCCATTGGCCGCCCTCCGCATCTTGTTGGTAATAAACTATTAGAAGCGATGAACCTTAAGCCAGATACACCTGAATCTTACGCTTACACCTATTTAGATTTTGAGAATGCCGCAGCCAAATATGGTAAAACCGGTGGCTTCCCACAGATGAAAACACTGTTAGACCGTCTGCGCAAACAGGCCGGTGGACAACAGAATACCGTTACTATCGATGGCGGTGATCTATGGCAAGGTTCAGGCACATCATTATGGACTCGCGGTGTCGACATGGTCGAAGCTTCAAATATCCTTGGAGTCGACGTGATGGTTGGTCACTGGGAGTTCACCTACAACGAAAGTGAAGTATTAAGCAATGTCGCCCTGTTTAAAGGTGACTTTATTGGTCAAAATGTTCGCGTCAAAGAAGACTCTTTGATGGACGAGAAATATACCGAACTGGTCGATGCTAACGATGGACGCGGTTTGTATGACGAAGATATGGGTTATGCTTTCCAACCGTACGTTATCAAAGAAATCAATGGTGCAAGAATCTGTATCGTTGGTCAGGCATTCCCCCGTACAGGTAATGCAAACCCACCAGAATTCTTCCCTGACTGGTCATTCGGTCTTCGTGAAGACGACATGATCGAACTTGTGGAAATGATACGCGAAGAAGAAAAACCTGATGCTATCGTACTGTTATCTCACAACGGTATGGATGTAGACATCAAAATGGCCGAGCGAGTACCAGGTTTGAATGCAGTATTTGGCGGTCACACGCATGATGGTGTTCCTGAGCCAATCAAAGTTAAAAATGTTGAAGGTAATGATTGCTGGGTTACCAATGCAGGTTCTAACGGTAAGTTTGTCGGTGTAATGGACTTTGACATTGTTGATGGAAAAGTAAAGAGCATGCATTACAACATGCTACCAATACTTGCTGATGCACTACCTGCTGATAAAGAGATGCAGGCTTATATCGATCAGATGCGCAGCACTAAATACGATGAAAATATCGTTGAAAGTCGAGTTAAAGAAAAATTCTTCAATAAGTCACGCTTAGGTAAAACCTATGCAGAAATCCTTGATGAAAAACTCGCAATCGCAGATCGTGTACTTTACCGTCGCGGTAATTTCATGGGCACATGGGATCAGGTTCTGTGTAATGCATTACGCGAAGAATATGATGCTGATATTGCGATGTCAGCCGGTGTTCGCTGGGGCACAACCACACTTAAGGGTGACTGGATAACCATGGAAGATGTCATGACTCAGTGTTCATTGACCTATGGTGAAACCTACGTCACTGAAATGACAGGCCATGACTTATTAAACATCCTCGAGCAAGTAGCGGACAATCTGTTTGATCCAGACCCTTACCTGCAATCTGGTGGTGACATGGTTCGTGTTGGTGGTATGGACTACACCATAGATCCGACTAAGCCTTTATACGAGCGCCTTACAGAGGCTCGTCTAGACAACGGTCATATGATTGAAGCGGATAAGAAATATAAAATTGCCGGTTGGGCACAGGTTAATAACACACCTGATGGTCGTTTGATGTGGGATGTAGTCCGTGACTATATCGTGAAGAACAAAGGTGAGGACAATGTTCTGAAACTACCTAAGATCAATCATCCTAAACTGGTTAACGTTGCCACTAACCCTGGCATCGCTGATTATCCGGGTGAAGCCAGCTAAATAGATTTTCGCGGAAGGCCATCAATATTAAAAGCATTCCGCGATTACTATTAAAATAATAAGATAAAGCTCAACAGTTAAATCTGTTGGGCTTTTCTTTTGCCTACCTTATTTCTATAGATGATGCGTAACATCATTAATAGAATAAATATTGATGCATAGAATAAAGGTTCTGAATAATCTGCCTTTAATGACCATAAAAAATGTGTAACAACTAACACCGGGATAACATAAACAAGTTTATGCAAAGTTTTCCATTTAGTTTTTAAACGCCTCTGCATTACATTCGTTGATGTCGCAGCCAGTGCAGATAAAAATAAAAATGAGATGAAACCGATGGTTATAAAAGGACGCTTAGGTATATCCGTGACAATTTCCATCCAGTCAAAATTCTGGTCCAGCCAGACGTAAGTAATCACATGCAATGTTGCATAGAAGAATGCATACAGCCCAAACATGCGTCGCATGTTTTATTAACCAGACAACTTTAGTTAGCCGTCTAAGTGGGTGGTCTGCGGCTGCATCTCAGTAAAACGAATCTTTACTATCGACTTAATGCTCTTAAAACCATATTTCTATGGCACGACCAAACGTATTGGCGCACCATTTTGATTCGGTAATACGTCTCCATATAGACCTACTGCCATGAATGGTAATTCATTCATCGCTTCATCGATACGCAAGCCTTCAACGTATGGCCAGCGTAAAACACATCTTTTTTGCCCGGGCATTCTGAACTTATCGTATAACGTTGTGAACTCTACATATTTAGCTTTGGAGTTTGGTTCAAACTTCTTCAGCATATCTGCCAGTGAAAAACCGACCCATGGAACAACCATGGACCAACCCTCTACGCAACGCAGACGATATATCCGCTCTTCCAATGCTTCTGACTTTATGAAATCTTCAAGATTATATGTCGATTCAGCATTACCCAACCCAAACACGCGCATTTCTAAACATCCTCATCCATGGCGAATCTTCCTGCCATTCATCCGGGTGCCATGAATGTTGTACGGTTCTGAACACACGTTCAGGGTGTGGCATCATGATAGTGGCGCGACCGTCATCACTACAGAAACCCGTCAGACCTTCCGGTGAACGATTTGGATTTAGCGGATAGACTTCTGTTGCTTTTGCATTATGATCGACATATCGCAATAATGACTGTGCTTGTTTACGCTGCTCATGCGAGCGATATTCAGCACGGCCTTCGCCATGAGCAACAGCGATAGGCATATAAGAGCCAGCCATGCCCTGCATTAGTATAGAGGGTGACTCCATCACTTCAACCATACTAAATCGACCTTCAAACTGCTCTGAATCATTTCGTACAAAGTGTGGCCATTGCTCTGCGCCAGGTATCAATGTTTTAATGTTAGCCATCATCTGACAACCATTACAGACACCAAGACTAAAAGTATCGTCACGATTAAAATAGCTTTCGAATACATCTCTCGCTCTAGAGTTAAAGAGAATAGATTTTGCCCAACCCTCACCCGCACCTAATACATCACCATATGAGAAACCACCACAGGCGACTAGTCCTTTAAAATCATCAAAGACAATATCGCCACTGATTACATCACTCATATGTACGTCGATAGCATCGAAACCGGCGCGATCAAATGCAGCAGCCATTTCTATCTGGCCGTTAACACCCTGCTCACGTAATACTGCAATCTTTGGTCTTACACCTGTTTTGATGTAAGGGGCAGCTACATCGTCATTGAGATTAAAGCTTAAGTTAACGTTAAGTCCTTTATCTTCATGCGTAATCGCATCAAATTCCTGCTGCGCGCATTCAGGATTATCACGCAAACGCTGCATGTGATAACTGGTTTCACTCCATGCCTGCTGTAATGATTCACGTGATGCTGAGAACAATGGCATACCATTGTTATGAATCGTAATCTGATCTTCTTCTTGAACCTTACCAAGCTCATGCAAACAGTCTGACAAACCAGCATCAGTAAAAGCTTTTTCTACATCGTCAATGTCATCACAGCGAATCTGTATGACGCCGCCTACTTCTTCATTAAATAAAACTGAAACGGTATCACTATCATCACTAGCTAACATTGAGTCAAGCTGAATATCCAGACCGCAATGACCGGCAAATGCCATTTCAGAAAAACAAGCAAAAAGCCCGCCATCTGAACGATCATGCCAGGCTATAATTTTCCCCTGACTATTTAACTGCTGGAAGACATTAAAAAACGCTTTTAACTGCTCAGCGTCGTCGACATCAGGAGGTACATCACCAATCTGTTTACAGGTTTGTGCTAATGCTGAACCGCCAAGTCGATTTTTGCCAAAGCCTAAATCGATAAGCAACAGACCCGTATCTTCAACATCGGTACGTAACTGCGGTGTTAATGTTTTTCTAACATCGGTCACTGGAGCAAAAGCCGTAATAACTAATGATAACGGTGCAGTGACCGATTTTTTCTCACCCTGTTCTTCCCATACTGATTTCATCGACATCGAGTCTTTACCAACAGGAATGGTCAGACCAAGCTGTGGGCAAATTTCCATACCGACAGTTTTTACCGTGTCATACAAAATCGCATCTTCACCCGGATGACCTGCTGGCGCCATCCAGTTAGCTGATAGTTTTATATCAGACAACTTGGCAATTGATGAAGCCATGATGTTGGTTAGTGATTCTGCAATTGCCATACGCGCCGATGCCGGACCGTCAAGTAGTGCTACAGGCGTACGCTCACCAATCGCCATGGCCTCACCGCAATAACCATCGAATGAAGAAGTGGTTACCGCAGCATCTGCCACCGGCACCTGCCATGGACCAACCATCTGATCTCTGGTAACCATTCCGGTAACAGTACGATCACCAATAGTGATCAAAAATGATTTATTCGCAACGGATGGCAAACGTAATACATTAAAAGCCGCTTCTGTGATATCGATAGAATTTGTATCTAAGGCAGCATGCTTAACTTCAACACGTTTTACATCACGTAACATTTTTGGTGGTTTGCCCAGCAACACATCAAGCGGCATATCCACAGGGTACCGAGTCCCACCTTTTTCGGCAAAATGACGGTCGTGTACTTTTAAGGTTTTAGCTTCCGTTGTTTCACCCAGAATGGCATAAGGACAGCGCTCACGTTCACACAGCTTTTTAAAGTCAACGATTCGTTCTGGGGAAATCGCAAGTACGTAACGCTCCTGTGATTCATTGCTCCAGATTTGCATCGGTGTCATCCCCGGTTCATCATTGTGTATTTCGCGCAACTCAAACTCAGCGCCGCGCCCGCCATCATAAACAAGCTCAGGCAAGGCATTGGATAAACCACCTGCACCGACATCATGAATCGACAATATAGGGTTATTGCCTATCTGTGACCAACAGCCATCAATGACTTCCTGGCAACGTCTTTCCATCTCTGGATTCCCACGCTGCACCGAAGCAAAATCTAAATCTTCAGCACTGGCTCCACTATCCATCGATGAAGCCGCACCACCACCCAATCCAATCAGCATTGCTGGTCCACCGAGAACCACAATAGGCGTACCAACAGGCAATGCTAATTTTTCTATATCAGGCTCACGGATATTTCCGTAACCACCGGCCAGCATAATCGGTTTGTGGTAACCACGTACCTCTTCACCTTGCTTGCCATCAATCATGGGGCCAGCTACTTTTTCTTCGAAGGTACGGAAGTAACCGGTAATATTCGGACGACCAAATTCATTATTAAAGGCAGCAGAACCAATAGGGCCTTCCAGCATGATGTCCAGCGCAGAAACGATGCGTTCCGGTTTGCCGTAATCACTTTCCCACGGTTGCGCATAACCGGGTATTTTCAGGTTAGAAACTGAAAACCCGCTTAATCCAACTTTAGGTTTAGAACCGCGACCAGTCGCGCCTTCATCACGAATCTCACCACCAGCACCTGTTGCAGCACCCGGAAACGGTGAAATAGCCGTTGGGTGATTATGTGTCTCTACTTTCATCAAGATAGCAATATGCTCATCATGATATTTATATTGATGCGAGTCACCATCGGGTAGGAAACGTTTTGCGGTATGCGACGCGATGACTGACGAGTTATCGCTATAAGCACTTAAAACATCAACCGAGTGTGACTCATAAGTGTTACGAATCATATTAAACAGGGAGCGATCCTGCTGTTCGCCATCGATTAGCCAGTCCGCGTTAAATATCTTATGCCGACAGTGCTCAGAATTAGCCTGTGCAAACATCATCAATTCCGCATCAACAGGATTACGTTTAACTGAGCTGAAGTGTGCCATTAAATATTCAATTTCATCAGCAGACATCGCTAGACCAAGGCGCTGATTAGCCTCAGATAAGGCATCAATACCCTGATCAAGAATATTGATAGTTTCACCTTCAACTGGTTCATGATGTCCGAATAAGCAGCTTGCTTCATCCAGCTCATTAAGCACCATCTCAATCATACGGTCATGCAAACAAGCAGCTATCTGACGGTTTTGCTCGTCGGTCAAACTACCCAGACATTGAACATGATAAGCAATGCCGCGTTCAATACGGTTTACCGTCTGCAAACTACAATTGTGCGCGATATCAGTCGCTTTTGACGACCAGGGTGAAATCGTGCCCGCTCTCGGTACCACAAGAAACAACCTTCCCTCACTCGGGGTATCAGCTACATGAGGTCCATATCGCAGCAATTTTTCGATAACACTGCTCTCATCCTCACTCAATGACTGCTGAGAATCGACAAAATGCACGAAATGCGCATTAAGCTGAGTAATTCCAGGTACAACAGATTGAAGCTGATTTAACAGCTTTTCCTGGCGGAAAGTCGATAAGGCGGGTGAACCAATGAATATCTGCATTTTTATGTCTGACTGGTAGAATTTTAATTATTGTAAAGCCTGCCTTAAGCCTGAAACGGCGGTAAAACTGGCTGAAATTTAAGGCAGAATTTTACCCTGATTTGACTATCAAGTCGCCCTCTATCTACTGCAGGAATTAGACAATAAAACCCACCATAACTACGATACACATACCTGTAGAAGCGGATTTTTCCCATTCCGCGATTCGCCAAAGTAAGATACTTGAAATTACGATTATAATCACCATATTACAAGTACAGTCATAATTAATGTCGTATAATACCAATAGAACTTGACCGTTCTAATTAGTAAGTCTCGGGGATGACATGGCTTCGACGTGGGTAGCGAAACCTGAGGTGCATGCAGAGGTGTGAAGTTCCTCTTAAATCCGTTCACAAAACTTATAGTTGCCAACGACGACAAC
>JAUVDN010000017.1 GCA_030595325.1 Gammaproteobacteria bacterium
ACAGGTAAAACCACCGTTGGCCGCCAATTATCGCGTAAGCTCAAAATGGATTTTTATGACAGCGACCGGGTAATTGAAGAACGCACCGGTGCGGATATTCCATTAATATTTGAAAAGGAAGGTGAATCGGGTTTTCGCAAACGTGAAACTGAAATTATCGATGAACTGACACAAAAGAAAAACATAATTCTGGCAACCGGTGGCGGCGCTGTGCTCAATAGCGAGAACCGCAATCACCTGATAAACCGCGGTACCGTGTTTTACCTCAAAAGTAACCTGAAGACCTTGATTGAGCGAACCAGTAAAGACAAAAATAGACCACTGTTACACGCAGAAGAATCTGCGGAGACCATCCTCAAACGGCTGCTGGATGAACGTGGGCCACTTTATGAGGAAGCCGCTGATTACGTTATAGAAACCGCAAACAACTCGATTCACAGCGTAATACAGGCTATCATTAAGTCTCTTTAGGCTCGCACCTATAACCTTATGACACACCCGTATCTCACATGACAACACTGACTGTCGAACTCGGCGAACGTAGTTACCCGATTTACATTGATAAATCCCTGCTCGGACAGGAAGAACTGCTAAAAAAGCACATACAGGGCAATAGCGCCCTCATTGTCAGCAATGAAACCGTCGCCCCGCTCTACCTGGAAAAGACACAGGCGATGCTTTCAGGTTTAAAGCACGAGTCTGTAATTTTACCCGATGGTGAAAAATACAAGAACCTTGAAGTATTGAACCAGATATATGATGGCCTGTTACGTAATCATTTCGATCGCAACACCACCGTCATTGCTCTCGGTGGTGGTGTTGTCGGTGATATGGCTGGCTTTGCTGCGGCCAGTTACCAACGCGGTGTACATCTGGTGCAAATTCCGACGACGCTCCTGTCTCAAGTCGATTCTTCTGTGGGTGGCAAGACCGGTGTTAATCACGCATTGGGCAAGAATATGATCGGCGCTTTTTATCAGCCTAAAGCGGTCATCGCTGACACCGATACATTAGATACATTACCTGACCGTGAATTAAGCGCAGGTATCGCCGAGATAATAAAATACGGCTTAATCTGTAAACCCGATTTCTTTGGCTGGCTTGAAGACAATATGTCCTTAATGCTGGCGCGTGATAAAAAAACACTGAGTTACGCCATACAAGTCTCCTGCCAGACTAAAGCTGACGTGGTCGCAGAAGATGAACGCGAAAGCGGTAAACGCGCCCTGCTTAATCTTGGCCACACTTTTGGTCACGCCATAGAAAACGGCATGGGATATGGAGAATGGCTGCATGGAGAAGCTGTCGGCGCCGGTATGTGCATGGCAGCAATCATGTCAGAACAGCTAGGCTGGATGAGCAGTGAAGAAACAAAGAAATCCATTAACCTCATCCAACAGGCTAAACTGCCCATTCAAGCCCCGGCTTCTATGTCCGTTGAAAAATTTATCGAATTGATGTCGGTAGACAAAAAAGTAATCGATGGTGTTTTACGTCTGGTACTGATGAAGGGCATTGGCAAATCGCTGATTACCGATGACTACACTGTAGAAGATTTAAATCAGGCCATCAAGCTATCCACCGCTGCCTGAATACTAAATAGCCAGCTTAGAGTTAAAACCTGAACATGAGCAAACAAAAAAAAATAAACACGAGTAGCAGCTACACTGGCGGTTTGGTCGCATACGCTTGCCATGACACACAATCGGCTGGCCGACGATTTGATGAATCACACCCAACATACCGCAACGAGTACCAGCGCGATCGAGACCGTATCATTCACTCAGCGGCCTTTCGCCGTCTGGAATACAAAACTCAGGTATTTGTAAACCACGAAGGCGATCTATTCCGAACACGTTTAACGCATTCACTGGAAGTCGCACAGATTGCCCGCAGTATCGCACGCGAACTCAATCTGCACGAAGACCTCACCGAAGCCATTGCTCTGGCACACGACCTCGGGCACACGCCCTTCGGACATGCCGGCCAGACTGCTTTGAACAACTGCATGAAAGATTTCGGCGGCTTTGAGCACAATATCCAGTCGCTTCGCGTAGTCGATAAACTGGAACAGAAGTACGCGGAATTTGATGGTCTCAATTTAACCTTCGAAGCTCGCGAAGGCCTTTTAAAACATTGCTCGATCAGCAACGCAAAAAAACTTGGCGATGTCGGTCAGCGCTTTTTAAATAAAACACAGTCCTCCCTCGAAGCACAGCTAACCGATTTTTCTGATGAAACCGCCTACAATAATCACGACATTGATGATGGCATCCGCTACGGTCTCATCAGCATAGACGATCTGTTAAAAATAAAACTATTCAGAACACAGTACGATATCGTCAATAAAAAATATCCCGGACTTGACGATAAGAAACTCATCCATGAAATCATCCGCCGCATGATTAATGTGATGGTTGTTGATCTGATTGACACCTCGAGGGATAACATTGCTAAAGCCAGCTTGAAAACCATCGATGATGTGCGTAATCAAAAACAATACATCATGGCTTTCAGTGACGACATGCATGAACAGAAACTTGAACTAAAACAATTTCTGCGCAGAAATCTATATCAGCACTATCGTGTTCATCGTATGACTAAAAAAGCCGCCGATGTTATCGACGCACTGTTTAATGCTTTTATGGAAGATAAAAATATATTACCAACAGAAGCGATTGAACACTGCAACACACTTAAAGAAAAACACGGTGATAACGGAACCGCTCGCGGCATATCAGATTACATTGCCGGCATGACCGACCGTTATGCTATTGTTGAATACGAAAGGATCTTCAACCCACGGCAGCTATCCTTTTCCAGCTTGCTCTCTTAAAAAAATATCGTGGCAGGACTAATCCCACAAAATTTTATTGATGATCTAATCGGCCGCAGTGATATCGTCGAAGTCATCAATGCTCGTGTACCCTTAAAAAGAAAAGGCAAAGAATTTACTGCCTGCTGCCCTTTCCACAACGAAAAAACGCCCTCGTTTACCGTCAGTGAAAACAAGCAGTTTTTCTATTGCTTCGGCTGCCATGCCAAAGGAAATGTCATTGGTTTCCTGATGGATTATGAACACTTAAGCTATA
The DNA here is from genome assembly GCA_030595325.1 of Gammaproteobacteria bacterium. Taxonomy (GTDB): domain Bacteria; phylum Pseudomonadota; class Gammaproteobacteria; order SZUA-229; family SZUA-229. Next base: position 3,093 of record JAUVDN010000017.1, read on the forward strand.
TAGATGCTATTGAATCACTGGCAGCAGATGCGCACGTCGACGTACCGCGTGAAGGCAATATCACTGATAATAAAAATAGAGAAGATAAACAACCGCTATACGATATTTTAAAACAAGCGTCAGAATTATTTCAAAAGCAGTTAAAAACTTCCGATCGAGCAATCGAATACCTTAAAAAGCGTGGCCTCTCTGGCGAAATAGCTAAAACATTCAAAATAGGTTACGCGCCTGATGGCTGGGACTTTTTAATCAGCCAGCTTGGTAAAAGCACTGAAAATCTTAGCGCATTAACTAAAACAGGCTTAATCGTTAATAAAGAAAACAATAAAACTTATGACCGCTTTCGTGATCGAATCATCTTTCCTATCACTGACCAACGCGGGCGTATCATTGGTTTTGGCGGGCGTATCCTCGATCAGGGTGAACCCAAATATTTAAACTCACCGGAAAATTCGGTTTTTCACAAAGGTTATGAGCTTTACGGTCTATACGAAGCAAAAATGGCGTTAAGAAAAATCGATCGCATCATGATCGTTGAAGGTTACATGGATGTCGTCGCACTAGCTCAGAGTGGTATTAACTATGCTGTCGCTTCACTCGGCACTGCAACAACCACCGATCAGATTCAAAAAACATTCCGTACCACACACGAAATAATCTTTTGTTATGACGGCGATAATGCAGGAAAAAAAGCTGCCTGGCGAGCACTTGAAAATACACTTACCGTAATCCGTGACGGCATGATTGCTAAATTTCTTTTCCTGCCGGAAAAAGAAGACCCAGACACAATGGTACGCAAAGAAGGTAAAGACGCATTCGAACAACGCATAAAAAATGCAACGACATTATCTGGTTTTTTATTTGATAATCTAAAAACTAAATCTGATATCACAACACAAGAAGGCAAGGCACAACTAGCCAGTAAAGCAAATGTTCTCATTCAAAAAATGCATAACAGTTTATTCAAAGATTTATTAATAGAAGAACTATCAACGCTTATCGGACTCAGCCAGCAACACCTCGAAGCAAAAATTTCTTCTCAAGAAAAAAAGAAAAGACCACTCATGCAACCCGCAAAACCTGTACGCGGCCAGCAGGTATCCAACAACAAAACACGACTTGCGGTTGCACTGTTAATACAAAATCCAATACTTGCTACTCACCACAAAGTACCTGAACATTTTAGAGAAGCTTTTAATAAGGGGCTGCCTCTTCTCTTTACGCTACAGAAAACCATCGAATCTAACCCGGATATATCATCCGCCGCCCTACTCGAACGCTTTCGTGATGGCGAACATGAAAAGGCACTAAACACGTTGTCAATGTTACAAACACCTGAAACTGAAAATGAAGATAACATCATCAATGTCTATAAAGAGATTGTTATACGCTTGAACAGTGAAGAGCGTAGTGACTTTTTTAAAAGCAAGTTAAGCAATAATGAGCAGCTGACAGCTGAGGAATGGAATGAGTATCTAGATAGACCCAACAACAACTCCAACGATGACACCAGCCAATAATTATTGACAAACTCATCATTTGATGGATAATACTCCACATTCAGCGCTAATTTGTCTCAGATTGCGGGCGCTATATAAATACAGCTAAAGCGAGTTTCGACATCAAATTATTCGAAAGCCCGTTTTAGCAGCAGCTGAAACGGGCTTTTTTACGTCCAGGGATTGGACCGTATTCCGCAAGGAGCCAAGGATGGCGATGCGGTTATGCCTAGGGATGGGCGTTATGTCGCAAGGAGCCAAGGATGGCGATGTGGTTATGCCCAGGGATGGGCGGTATGTCTCAAGGAGCCAGGGATGGCGGTGAGACGCATTCCCAAATACAACACACCAGCCTATTAGCTTAGCTGATGCTGAAAACAAACAGAACATATTAAAAAGGTTAAACATGAGCAATTATTTATTTACCTCAGAATCCGTTTCTGAAGGTCACCCAGACAAAGTCGCAGACCAAATTTCTGATTCTATTCTTGATGCAATTTTTGAACAGGACAACAAAGCACGTGTTGCTTGCGAAACGATGATTAACACAGGCATGGTGGTTATTTCAGGTGAAATAACAACTGAAGCGTGGATTGATATGCAGGACGTTGTCCGCAACACGGTAAAAGAAATCGGTTATAACAGTTCAGACATGGGCTTTGATTATGGCTCTTGTGCTGTCATTACCTCAATCGATAAACAATCTGCCGATATCGCTGCCGGTGTCGATGAATCATCAGACCACGAACAAGGTGCTGGCGACCAGGGTTTAATGTTTGGTTATGCCAGTAATGAAACGGATGTATTAATGCCAGCACCCATTACTTACGCGCATCGTCTGGTTAAACGCCAGGCTGAACTACGTAAAAATGGCACTCTTCCCTGGTTACGTCCAGATGCAAAAAGCCAGGTAACCTTCCGTTACGAAGATGACAAACCGGTTGCTATTGATGCCGTCGTTTTATCAACACAGCACGCTCCGGATATTGAGTATAAGGATCTTCGTGAAGCAGTAATGGATGAAATTATTCTGCACGAATTACCTAAAGAATGGATTACAAAGGAAACACAATTCCACATTAACCCAACCGGTATCTTCGTTATTGGCGGCCCTGTCGGCGATTGTGGCCTAACCGGACGTAAGATTATTGTTGATACCTATGGCGGCATGGCTCGCCATGGCGGCGGCGCTTTTTCGGGCAAAGACCCTTCAAAAGTTGATCGCTCAGCAGCTTATGCAGGTCGTTATGTAGCTAAGAATATTGTTGCTGCAGGCCTTGCTGACAAATGTGAAGTTCAAATTTCATACGCTATTGGTGTTGCAGATCCAACATCAATCTCTATTCAGACTTTCGGTACCGGCAAAATTGCGGATGAAAAAATCGTTGAATTAATTGGCGACCACTTCAATCTAAAACCTCGCGGAATCGTTGATATGCTGGACTTATTACGTCCCATTTACAAGAAAACAGCTGCCTATGGCCATTTTGGACGTGAAGAACCTGAATTTACCTGGGAAAAAACTGATAAAGCGGATGCATTAAGAGACGCTGCTGGGATATAATACATCCCACTATTTCTGAGGAGCGCTGCAACGGCCGCTGGTAACAACCGGCACCTGTCAGGCTCAGAAGCAAGAATCCTTCCCCACAATATCCAAGGGAAACTCTTTATAACAACGGCGCTCATTTCTTAGCTAATTATTTTAGGAGATGAGCATGAATGCCGTTGTAGATACTAATTCCTCACAAGACTATAAAGTCGCCGATATTTCACTGGCCGAATGGGGCCACAAAGAAATCCGTATTGCTGAAACCGAAATGCCAGGATTGATGGCGTTACGTGAAGAGTACGGCAAAGAACAGCCACTAGCAGGCTGCCGCATCATGGGCAGTATTCACATGACTATTCAGACTGCTGTGCTAATCGAAACTCTGGTTGCTCTCGGTGCTGAGGTTCGCTGGGTTTCCTGTAATATTTTCTCAACACAAGATCATGCTGCTGCAGCTATTGCTGATCAGGGCATTCCTGTCTTTGCTTGGAAAGGCGAAACCATCGAAGAATACTGGTGGTGTACAGAGCAAGCTCTGCTTTGGCCTGATGGCAAATTGCCAAACATGATTCTTGATGATGGCGGTGATGCTACTTTACTGGTTCACAAAGGCAACGAATTCGAGAAAGCTGGTGCTATTCCAGCAACCAAAGGCGATGACAATGAAGAGTACGCTGCTATTCTTGATGTTCTGCGCCGCACTATTTCTGACGGCTCTAGCACATGGCAAGACATTGCAGCCAGCGTTAAAGGTGTAACTGAAGAAACAACAACGGGTGTACACCGTTTATACGAGATGCAGGAAAAGGGTGAATTACTATTCCCTGCCATGAACGTGAACGATTCTGCAACAAAATCAAAATTTGATAACCTGTATGGTTGTCGCGAGTCATTAATCGATAGCATCAAACGTGCAACCGATGTAATGATTGCCGGTAAAATCTGTGTTGTTCTTGGTTACGGTGACGTTGGCAAAGGTTGTGCGCAGGCTTTCCGCGGCATGGGCGCAACAGTATGGGTTACAGAAATTGATCCTATCTGTGCACTACAAGCAGCAATGGAAGGTTATCGCGTAGTACAGATGGACGATGCGGCAGCCATGGGCGATATCTTTGTTACAACAACGGGCAATGTTAATGTTATCGATCACGATCACATGGCGGCGATGAAAAATGAAGCTATTGTTTGTAACATCGGTCACTTTGATTCTGAGATTAACATCGCATCACTGGAAAAATATGAGTGGGTTGAAATCAAACCACAAGTTGACCATGTCATTTTCCCTGATGGAAAACGCATCATCATCCTGGCTAAAGGTCGTCTAGTAAATCTTGGTTGTGCTACAGGCCACCCTAGCTTTGTTATGTCAGCCTCTTTCACTAATCAGGTTATGGCTCAAATAGAGTTCTACAAAAACAGTGAAAACTATGAGAACCAAGTTTACATCCTGCCTAAAATACTTGATGAAAAAGTAGCCCGCTTACATCTAAATAAAGTTGGCGCTAACTTAACAGCTTTGTCTCAAGAACAGGCCGATTACATTAATGTGCCTGTTAATGGTCCATTCAAGCCAGAGCATTACCGTTACTAATGTCGGCAATACCTAAACCAGCATTAAGTTGTGAATTTTTCCCGCCACGCACGGAAGCTGGCGTTGAAAAACTATTAGTTACACAACAAACACTAGAAGACACTTTTCAGCCAGCATACTACTCGGTAACTTTTGGTGCCGGTGGCACCACTCGTGACAGCACACTGGAAATAGTTAAACTGCTAGCTGAAAAAAATATCAATGTTGCGCCCCACATCTCTTGTATAGGTTCAAGCAAACAGCAGATTAAAGAATTGCTGGAGCTATACCAAAGCTTAGATGTGACACGTTTAGTAACGCTGCGTGGCGATATACCGGAAACAGGAGAATCGACTAAAGAGCTGTCTCATGCAAATGAGCTAGTCTCCTTTATTCGTGAAATGACGGGAGACCACTTCACCATAGAAGTCGCCGCCTACCCGGAATATCATCCAGAATCAAACACACCGCAGAGTGACTTCGAATATTTTAAAAATAAAATAACAGCTGGTGCTAATGGCGCCATCACGCAATATTTTTATAATATCGACGCCTATTCCCGGTTCATGGATAACTGCCAGCGTGATGGTATCGATATCCCGGTAACGCCAGGTATCATGCCCATTACTAACTTTACAAGCCTGACAAGGTTTTCAGATATCTGTGGTGCAGAGATACCCCGCTGGATAAGAAAGCAACTTGAAGCTTACGCTGATGATAAAGAAAGTTTACAAGCTTTTGGGCTTGATGTGGTTAGCAACTTATGCAGACAGCTGCTGGAACAAGGTGCACCCGGACTTCATTTCTACACGCTAAATCAAGCTGATACGACTATCGCAATCAGGAACAATCTTTCTTTATAGTTGTGCATACCACACGTTTATATTGTGCAGAAGAGTTAAATTGCGGGGAAGAATTCCTGCTAAGCGCTGAAGCGTCCAACCATTTGATACGTGTATTACGAACTAAAGTAAACGCCCCGGTTACTCTGTTTAATGGCAACGGCTTTGATTATCAATGCACGATATTAGATAACAATAGCCGAAAGACCCGTCTCTCAATAGATACAATCATAGAGATTAAAAACGAATCCAATCTACACATTACCCTTATTCAGGGACTGTCACGCAACGATAGGATAGAAACCAGCATCCAAAAATCAATCGAGCTCGGTGCAAACAGAATCATCCCCGTTATCTGCCAACGCTCAAACACAAAAACAGCTAAAGAAAAAGCTGCGAAAAAACTGACTCACTGGAAAAAAATTGCTATCAGTGCCTGCGAACAATCTGGACGCTGCAGCATTCCAGAAGTAACTGACATCGTACCACTCAATCATCTGAGCCAACTCTTAGATGATGACGCGTTAAACATCACATTAAATCCTCAAGCAACGACTTCACTAAGTGAGTTAGCATCAAATTATGCTAAAAAGAAAATTATGTCGATACAGGTATTTATCGGGCCAGAAGGTGGCTTGTCAGATGAAGAGATAACTTCACTGCAAGAAGATAACTTTACTGATATTTATTTTGGCCCACGGATACTGCGAACTGAGACAGCCGGACCTGCTGTGATAAGCGCACTTCAATTATTATGGGGTGATTTTTAAAGAGATTTTAAAAATTTAAGGAACACAAATAGTGTTTATACTACAGTTTCAGCAACCATACTAACCATCGCATCCACATCCAGAATACTCACACTAGCGCCATTAATCCTTACTTTTTGCGCTATCATAGGGTGATCTTCTAAGCCATCATTATCTGTTACTATTTGCTCTTTGCTGAAACGACTAACATGCGGCACACCCGACATCACTAGACCCAGGTACGGCTTTTCACTTACTTCACCTTTGCCTACGGCATAAAGAACTACGGCCTGGGTATTCAAATTCACTTTATTGATATTTTCGCCACCAGCCGCTTCAAATGATAACAAGGGAACATCAGCACCACGCCACTTCATGTTACCAAGCAACCATCTGGGCGCATCATCAATTTCTTCAATATCCTTCACAGAAATAATTTCAGCAACTAAAGCATTTGGTACAAGAACATTCTCTTTACGTAGAGTAAGAATTACGCATTTAATTAATTGTGTGTCTACAGCCATTGTCGTTCTCTATCTCAGCTCTCTAATCATCTATTTAGATATTTACAATAGGTGAATTTATAAAATTCACCCTAAAATTCACCATAAAACTAAACAGCATCAGTCATCTATCTAAAAGGCTGTTTTTAAAATCTCATTAATATTAGCAACCAGATCATCTTCCTGGAATGGTTTACCCAGGTATTGATTTACACCGATTTCCATCGCTTTTTCTTTATGCTTACTACCGGTTCTTGAAGTAATCATAATAATAGGCAGATCTTTAAGTCGCTCATCATTGCGCACAAATGACGCCACCTCAAAACCGTCCATCCTAGGCATCTCAATATCAAGCAGCATAAGATCAGGCATATGTTCCTGTAGCTGACTCGTCGCATCCACACCATCTTTCGCAAGTATCACTTCGATGCCATGGCGCATCAACATACGCTCTGTAACTTTACGAATAGTAATAGAGTCATCGACAACCATAATGGTAGTCTTATCACTGACTACAACTTCAGCATCAACTTCTTCTGGTGCAATATGTTCTTTAAACAGACCATCAGCAACAACAAGAGCTGACATCTCTAGAATAAGCACAACACGACCATCAGCAAGAATAGTTGCACCCGCGATACCACGGACCGAACCGATTTGCATGCCTACTGGTTTAACTACGATTTCACGACGTCCGATTAGATCGTCTACATGTAAAGCAAAATGCTGATCACCTACATGCACTAATAACACAGGGAACAGCTGTAACTGCTTGGAGTAATCACCTTGATTACCGGTCAACATGCCACCCAGGTGCCTTAATTCATATTCAACACCATTGAATTCATAATAACTGCTATCACTATCATAGAAGCGCTGTAACTCTAAACCTGTAATTCGCACAACACCTTCAATACTGGCCAATGGCACAGCAAAAATATCATCCGTTGTGCTCACTAGTAACGCTTGATTAATCGCAAGTGTTAATGGCAAACGAATGGTGAATGTAGTTCCCCTGCCCTGCATGGTGTCAATATCAAGCACACCACCTAATTGTTTGATCTCACTATCGACCACATCCATGCCGACACCACGGCCAGCCACCTGCGTCACTTCATCAGCAGTACTAAAACCTGACTGCAATATAAATTGCAGCGCATCATGATCTGACAGCTCTGCTCCCTCTGTCATAAAACCCTGACTAATTGCTTTTTCACGGATTTTACTAACATCTATACCGGAACCATCATCTTTAACGATAATAAGTACATCAGTACCCTGACGATCAACATCGATTGTAATCGTACCTGATTCCTTTTTACCCTGAGCGATACGTGCTGCTGGTGTTTCGATACCATGGGCAACAGCGTTTCTTAACATATGTTCCAGCGGCGCAATAATACGATCAAGCACAGTACGATCGACTTCACTGTTATCACCTTTAATCAGGACTTCAACTTCTTTACCTAACTCTCGAGATACCTGGCGAACCACCCTGCGTAAACGAGATGATAAACCGCCAAAACGTACCATTCGAGTGCGCATCAGACCTTCTTGCAAGTCAGTACTTATTCGCGACTCCTGCACCAACAGTGTTTCTGAGTCACGAGTGATATCCGTTAATATGTCATTAATACTTTCAACGTCACCCGCGGTCTCACTCAAACTTCGTGTCAATTGTTGTAGCGTTGAATATTGATCCATCTCCAGCGGGTCGAAGCTATCATCAAACGTATCTGACTCTTTTTCATAACCGGAGCGAATCTGAATTTCAGTTTCGATTTCAAGATTTCTTAACTGATCTTTAAGACGGTCTACCGTCTGCGTTAATTCGGCAAGGTTAAAACCAAAGTCAGTAATCTGCTTACCCATGCGCGCATGATAGATATTTACCTCACCGGCATAGTTAACTAAATTATTCAGCAAATCTGAGCGTACCCGCACCTGATCTGTCGATTCCTTGAAATTAACATCAGAGGCGCGCTCACCCCAATGAGGACGCTCAGCGCTTGTATCTTTATTTGTATCATTATCAGCAGTAGCAGGGTCAGCAGCAACAATCTTGATAACTTCCTCGTCCTGCCCTACGTCTGCTTCATCAGCATCACTCGCAGCAGGAAGCAGAGATGAGATATCAACCTCATCAAGATCCTCATCACCGTCTGATTCAAGCTCACTTAACTCAACATCAAAACGTTCAATTGCGCGTTTTTCGGCAACTTCACCACGCATCATCATTTCGATACGGTTATTTAAATCGGTAGCGGGTACCAGTGCTTCACGTTTTTTCACGCTAGCCAGTAATGAGGTTATTACATCCAGTGACTCTTGCAGAAGGTCAAACAAAACTTTATCTGATTCTATTTTATTCTCACTAACCATAACCACGAGTGATTCAAGGTTATGAGTCAGATCGCCTACAGGAGCCAAATCAGCCATACGCGCACCACCTTTCAGTGTATGCATATTTCTTTGCAACTGCTGTATATGTTCTGTTGAATTTGGCGTTATATTAATTTCAGCCAAGGTATCTTCACAACTTTCTAACAACTCATCTGCTTCTTCGAGAAAGATATCAATTAATTCATCGTCAATATCGCCGTAAGACACCGGCACAGATTCTTCTGTCACTGTTGATTGTTCTGTTGTCTGCTCTGGCGCCGACTCATCCGGCATCAGCTCATTAATGTCTTGCTGGTCATCGACTGACTGTGTCTCTAAATCTAGTTCAATCTTGCTGTCCGAAATTTCAATTTCATCAAATTCCGATGTAGGCGATAGATCGCTTATATCAATGGTAGTGTCATCATCACTATCAGACATCTCTGCCGGTATGTCGAAATCCTGATTAACGCCGTCATTATCTACAGCGGGGGTGTTATCCCGCCACGACTTTTGCAACTGCTGCTGTATTTCCTGCTGAACAATTTTATTTATCTTATCTAGTAGCGATTTTTTACGTTCCGGCATCTTAGTTTCTAAAACAACGGCAAGCATTTCACTGACAGCTTCTTCAATCTCTATAATTACTGCAGTTACTTCTTCAGGAATATCTCTTTCACCACTTTCCTGACGAGCTTTAATATACTTTTCAGCTGCACCAGTAATATCGGCTATAGGTTCAACTTCTGCGGTACGTGCACTGCCATACAACGTATGAAATGCGCGAATCAAATCTTTATTTGCTTTTAGCAGCTCATTATTACTTTTACTTTTTGCTACTAATTGCTTGATAACCTCAAGATGTGACTGACTTTCATCGTGATAAATCTTCAATAGCATAGGATCGATATCAAAAGCCGTAGCCGTATCAACACTATCCACGCCTTCATCGATTATTACTTCATAATCATCGTCGGCAGACAAATCTATAACGTCATCACCGGCAGCATCTACAATTATGTCGTCTACGTTTGTACCATCTATGTCAGCGGCGTCAATAGCAACAATGTCAATCTCGTCTTCTAAAGAATCATCAGCATCGATGGTTATTAACTCTTCTGACTCTTCATCGAGCTCTGCCAAATCATCAGAGGAAATCTCGATCGTAATTTCTTCTGGTTCATTCTCTACAGGTACAACATCGATATCGACCTCTACCTCATCAATCGAAATATTATTGTCAGGCTCAAGTTCAGCAATATCCAGATCAGAACTATCACTAATCAGCATATCACTACTGATTTCCTCAGAACTAATCAACTCAATGTTTTCTACAACATCATCATTCGAAGACGAATCACTTACTGATATTTCGATGTTTTCTTCATCTACAGCTTCTACAGACTGCGCTTCTTCTACAGCTTCAAATGTAACTTCACGACCTTCTGATACAGCATCTGCGCTCAACATTAACTGAGCAATATTATCTATTGGCTCTCTATTACCTTTCAACTGCTCAATTAACTGCGGCAATACTGCAAGAGCCTCGTTTAATACATGATACAAATTATCTGACACAATAATCTTATTATCGATAATGCGGTTCAGTATGTTTTCAAATTTCCAGGAGAACTCACCGATCAAATCCGCACCAAGCAATCGACCACTGCCCTTTAACGTGTGAAAACTTCTACGCACTACCGCTAAAGCTTCCTCGTCATTTTCGTTCGCTTCCCACTGTGGCAGATAGGTATGCAGCTCACCTAGAACTTCCACCGCTTCTTCAATAAAGATCTCAACAATCTCTTCATCGGCATCGTCTGCGAGAATTGCATAGTGCTCTATCTTTCGTAATTCTTCACTTTGATCGATATCATCAGAAATAACCGCTTTTACTTTTGGCGCATCCGGCGCAGCACTTGCTGTTTCAGTTATTGTTTCAGTTATTGTTTCGCTTGTTGCGTCATCAGGTGCTTCGATAGAAATTTCTACTGCTGTATCGGCAACAATATCTTCGCCTGCATTATCTTCTGACTCTGCAGAAACTGCTGTCTGCTCAACGGGCTCGCCATAAGAACGCGCCACCACCTCAAGCTTACTAGCTGCTTCATCACCTGCATTCAAGCCTTGCTCAACACCTGGCCTACCTTCAGCCAAGGCTTCAAAAAAGTATTCGATCGATGTAACAACATCAGCGACCGTATCTTGTTCCTCTGCTTCGACCTTATGATTGTTATTTAATAATGCAGATCGTATATAGTCTTGTAATTTTCCAATCTGAGACTCGACTCGGCCGAGTGGCAACATCATCGAGACGCCACGTACTTCTTCCAGTCGATTTAATATAATTTCCAGCTGATCTTTGTCGCCAGCACCTGAAACATAAGATAAAACGGCCTCTTTTGCTTCACTGAAGTTCTTCAGGCCTTCCTCTACAACGGTTAATACAACCTGACGATATTCGGCTGCAGGAACTGCGTTATCCTCAACATTTCGGTTCATATCAACAAAACCGGAACGTGACGCAATAAAGTCTTTAAGTGCAGATTCAGCACTTAACAGTTCGAAGGCGATTCCTGACACTGACTCTTCATTGGCTTCGGTATCACCGGAAATAATACTTTCCAGGACAACACGTTGATTCATAATAGCCTGACGCGTCGCTCCCATACTTAACATGCCATAGGTATCAGCAATTTTCCCTAACTGCTCTGCAACAGGTTTCAATACTTCAAGGTCCTTATCACTACTGTGCATAAACAATTCAAGTACGTCTTTAACCTGCGCGAGATCTTCGGTAATACCTTTCGATACGGTATCAAACAGGTCAGCATTTAATCCGCCGATACTGCCACCGTCACCTGATTCCTGAGGTATCAGATCTTGTAGGTGATAGGCTTCTTTAACTGCGTCGATTGTTTTACTTTCGACGGTACAAAGCCCAACGTAATACAGAACATTAGTGACTATTTCTTTTGAATAACTCGACGAAAACTTTTCCTCACCGTCATCCAGAATTTGTTTCAACTGACGATCGACGGCACCTAATAACATTTTAATACTTAAATTAGTATCGATACCCTGCTTCATTAAACCTTCAACAAGCGCACCGACAACCATCCAGATATGGCGCACCTGTGTCTCACTGGAAACTTTTTCAAATGAGCTTAAAACCGCTTTAATACGCTGCAGACCAACACGTTCTTTTTTATTACGAATAAAGTCCAGCAGACCTAGCTGGTAGTGTGTACGTAAGCGTTTAACTTCACCTTGAAGATTTCCAGGTTCAATAGCAGCAACATCATAACCCTCTGATGCTAACTCAGCATTTTCAAGATCAGGTGAAAACAGAACGCTTTCAGATAATAAACCTTCCTTACGCGCTGCACGTAAATCATTAAACAACGGCATAAGAGTAATGGGTGCATCTTTTTTTCCAGCCTGAATACCTTCGAGATAATCAGGTAGCTGTAACATGGCACGCATCAAGACATCATAAACATCTTCCGCACGGTCAATGTCACCTTTTAATAATGCGGATGTTGTTAACTGCATCTCCTCAGCCAACATCGCAGCACCGTACACTTCCACCATCTGTAGCGTACCGAATATGAGCTGCAAATGTTCGATGCAGTTATCTAAATGCGAATCGTCTTTGTCCTCAATATATTCATTAAGGTTAGACTGCGCATCATTTAATACGTTATCTAACTGCGCCTTTACCCAACTAAGCGAGTTATATTCAACTGTGTTATCTGGATTCATTACCCGATCACCTGCACCAGATCCGTATTAAGCCTGATTCTCTAAAATAACAGTATCAACATTGTCTTCATCATTTGAAGATGGCAGTTTGAAACCGGACACTGATCGACCCAGTTCAACGGAAAGATCATTCAACGACGCCAGTGAGGTGGAAGTCTCTTCTGTACCTTCTGATGTCTGCAGAGTAATCTCCTGAATCACGTTCATCGAATCTGACACCGATAGCGCCACTTTAGACTGCTGATTAGTCGATGAAGAAATCCCTTTAATCAAGTTGGAGAGCTCTGTATTTACCTTCTCGATTTCTTTCAGTGCCTCACCTGACTCCTCGGCCATTGACGCACCACTTACCACACCAGCTGTTGATTGTTCCATTGATTTAACCGCTTCGTTGGTATCGGCCTGAATGGTATTCACCAATCCCTCAATCTGTTTGGTCGCATTACCCGCACGTTCTGCCAGTCGCTGCACCTCATCCGCTACCACCGCGAAACCACGACCTGCATCACCGGCGGTAGACGCCTGAATCGCAGCGTTCAACGCAAGAATGTTTGTCTGGTCGGCAATCTCAGTAATCAATCCCACGATATCACCAATCTCCTGAGAAGATTCACCCAGTCGTTTAATACGTTTAGAAGTTTCCTGGATAGACTCTCGAATATTTTCCATTGAGCCGATGGTGCCACGTACCACCTGCGCGCCTTTCTGTGCAATTTCCACTGACTGCTGCGCTACCTGCGCTGAGTTATCCGCTTCATTAGATACCGCTGACATGGATTCCGCCATATCGGTTACCGCTGCACTCGCTGATGCAATCTCACGCGCCTGCTTGTTAGATGCCTGCGCAAGTTCGTTCGCAGTATGCTGTGTTTTTTCTGTAGAATCGGTTACTTCCGATGCAGTGTTATTAATCGTTGTTACCAGTGTACGCAACGCGTCGATAGTAAAGTTGACCGAGTCTGCTATCGCACCTGTAATTTCTTCAGTTACTGTTGCGTGAACCGTCAAATCGCCATCCGCAAGGTTGGCCATCTCATCAAGTAATCGAAGAATGGCTCGTTGGTTACGACGGTTGTTTTCTAACGCATGCTCCTCACGTTTTCTCGCGTCTTTCAGTACGAAGATTCCACCGATGATAATAAGTATTACCGCCATACCACCAAAACCAACACCGACTAACTGAATCAAATCGAGCTTATTACCTTGTGAGATAATCCTTTCCTGGAAGGTTTCAAGCGTTGAAAGTAATCGCGATGAATCACCACTCACTAGACCAGCGGCATCTTTTACTTCGAACAATTCTGGGGATAATTCCAGAATGCCCGCGATATTGTCACTCACCGCACTAATAAGCATTGCCACTTCTCGTAATTTCGCAACCGCCTCTTTGTCACCCACCTTATCAATACGTAAACCTTTAGATCCTTTTAACAGACCTTCAAGAACACGACCAAACAATGCCGCATCTCGGCCGAACCTGTCCGCTGCAGCCGCTGCTGTTTCACCGCCAGCTAATACCGCATTTAAGTTATTTTTAATACGCTGAGACAGCATCATTTGGCGTGTAGCCATATAGACCTGTCGAGGAGAAGCATTTTTCTTAATCAAAACACCAACCACTTCATCAGAGTAGGTCAACATCTGCGGGATGAAACTTTCGATTACTTCATAAAGTTCTTTTACTTCGGTAATAGCCTGTCGACCATTTAAAATAACTTCAATATTATTTCTATAGTTACGCCAGTCTGATTCAACTGTATCAAGTTCAAGTAATAAATCATCTGACAGACGATCTGTAATTTGGTCACCAGTACGGTAACTATTCAAAATAGTATCAAATCTGACTCTTGCATTAAGCAATCGATCAAATGCTACTTCAGAACCTGATGACGCGCTTAGTGAGTATGTCGCCATCTGCTGCGACATCAATAGCTGATCCGCCGAGAGCTCTACATGGCGTTGCAAGCTGGATCGTTTATCACCCACATAAACCAGACTTCCCAACATGAGAATAATGAATAATGACAGTAGTACACCGACGATTATCAGTCGTTTACTACCCGTTATTGTTTGTTGTTCAGCACTCATAAGGCATTCTCTCCAATCAACTTAACTTCTTCGCTTCTATTAACAGCATTCAGTTGTTGACGTAATCAGTAATATCTTCAATTATTATTATTTTTATATATTTACAAAGATGCATGTGAAAATTTTTCATCTCGCGTCATCTCATTAAAACTAAACACCGGCCAATGCTCATCATCCTGTTTATAAGCTCCCGATATAAATGCCGACATACTTTCATGCACCTCTGGTACATCCGTCGATGAGTCACCCTCTCTAAAGTGACGCATTCCATAAATTTCTTCTACAACCAACCCTGTATTAAAGCCTTTATAATCTATGACGATAACCCGGCCTTTTTGTCGGTTTTTTATATCCTCACCCAACAAATAACTTTTCATATCCATGATTGGCAACAAACTGCCACGCACGTTAGCAATACCTATAATCCATGATTTAACACCAGGCACTTTTGTGATGTCAGGTAAATGGAGAATCTCTTTAACATCTGCCATCGAGGCAATTAATCTTGAATCCCCAATTCTAAATCCGACGCCTACCCACTCATCCTGAACCTCGTCAAGCGTAGGCAACCCTGCAGAAGCTTTTATCGTTCTTTTTTCAAGTTCAAGCAGTAAATCAAATGGGTTAGTCGTGTTCATCTATTATTCTTATTCTATTAACAACTCATTATTTATTATTATCAGTCAGACTTTAAACATTCCTAACCGTAGCTTATGCAGACAGCACCATGTTCACATGTTCCACCAACGCTTTTTCCTGTACAGGTTTCACAATATAATCTTTTGCACCCTGGCGCATAGCCCAAACTTTATCAGTCTCCTGATCTTTCGTTGTCACCATAATCACAGGGATAGCAGAAGTTTCTGCATTTTTAGATATTTGACGTGTCGCCTGAAAACCATTCATGCCCGGCATCACCACATCCATCAGAATCAGATCAGGCATTTCTGCCTTTGCCATTTCAACACCTTCTTCACCGGATGTTGCAACGACCACTTCATGACCATTTTTAGTCAACATCGTCTGCAGTACATGCACCTCTGTTGGCGAATCATCTACTATCATTACTTTTGCCATACTCATTCACCACTATATATATGTTATTAACTGAAGCATTTTTTATCACTTTCAGCATCCCTGTTCTTTTCACGTTACAGCCTAAAGGGCGGATAACAGTTTCCTGGCTTACACCAAATCCTATTTTTTTGGCTTAACCTTTGTCTGGTGCAAATTCTTTAATCGCACCCATCAAATCGTCTTTAGTAAACGGTTTTGTCAGATACTGTGTTGAACCAACGATACGTCCACGCGCACGATCAAAAATACTGTCTTTACTCGATAACATAATTACCGGCGTATCTTTGAAAGTCTGATTGTTTTTTATCAATGCACATGTCTGATAACCATCAAGCCTTGGCATCATAATATCCACAAAAATAATATCCGGTTTATTCACGGCAATTTTTGATAATGCCTCAAAACCATCAACAGCAGTAACCACCTCACACCCTTCCTTCTTGAGTAGGTTTTCCGCTGTTCTTCTAATTGTTTTACTGTCATCAATGACCATTACTTTCAGGTCATTCATTACATTTTCTCTTCAGCCATTGCTGTACCATTTAAACGTCAAAAAAATTGACAATCCCCAAAATAAAGACACTTGATAACATGAATGTAGACCACATTTTAGGTATTGCCAATATTTCATTAAAACTCGAACATTATTGGCTAAGATTTTGCTTAAGCAGAATTTTTTGACATTTTTTCAACACTTAAAATCGTTAAATTGCTGTTAAACTTAGCTTAAAAATAGCTGCGGAGAATCTCATGAATATCAAATTAGGCATCGTAATGGACCCACTGGTGTCAATTAACATAGAAAAAGACAGCAGCTTTGCAATGATGCTGTCCGCGCAGAAATTAGGCTGGGAAATTCACACTATTTACCAAGGTGATCTTTACACAAAAAATGAGAAGGCCATGGCTCTCAGCCGACTGACTCGTGTATCAGATAACCCAGACCATTGGTTTGACTTCGACTCACAGCAAGACATCGCGCTAAGTGATCTTGATGTAATCATGATGCGCAAAGACCCACCCTTTGATATCGAATATATTGCCAGCACCTATATCCTTGAGCTGGCTGAAAAAACCGGTACTTTAATCGTCAATAAACCTGGCAGTTTGCGTGATAACAACGAAAAGATGTTCATCACCCAGTTCCCTGATTGCTGCACCCCCTTTATGGTCAGCCGTAATAAACAACGCTTACGCGAGTTTGTTATTGAGCGTTATCAAGCCGAACAGCAGGATGTCATCTTGAAACCGCTGGATGGCATGGGCGGCACATCAATCTACCGGGTTAATCCTGACGACCCGAACCTGTCCGTGATCCTTGAAACCGTATCTGAGAATGAGACTCGTAGTGTCATGGCTCAGCAATTTATTCCAGAGATATCACAAGGTGACAAACGCGTATTACTGATAGACGGTGAAGCGGTGCCGTACGCACTGGCACGCATACCTGCTGCCGGTGAAACGCGTGGCAATCTTGCCGCTGGCGGTACCGGGGTAGGCGTAGAACTCAGCGAACGTGACCATTGGATCTGCCAGCAGGTCGGCCCGATATTGAAACAGAAAGGCATTCTGTTTGCAGGTATTGACATCATTGGTGACTACTTAACCGAGATCAATATCACCAGCCCTACCTGCATACGAGAACTTGACCAAATCTACTCACTGGATATCGCTGGTGATTTAATGCGATGCATAGAACAAAAAATAACATTATAAAACAAGGTCTTGCATTCTTTCTGATGTGCACAAGTTTGTTTCTTGGTGCCTGCGAGAAAACAACCGAGACCACGACCCGGCAGCACGACTACAGCATCTTTGCCTTTGGCACCATAATCAATATTACGATTTATGGTACAGAAGAAAAACTAGCCGAGGCCGCGTTCGCACAACTGCAAACAGATTTTGACAACTACCATCAGCATTGGTCACCCTGGACCGACGGTAATCTGGCACAGATTAATAAACAGCTCAGCAAGCATTCAGCCGCACAGATACCAGAGCACCTGCTCCCCATCATAAATGTATCGTTTAAATTAAGCAGACAAAGTAACAATTTCTACAATCCAACGATAGGTCAGCTTATTAATCTCTGGCAGTTCCATAAATACCAGGACGCCGACAGTCAACCACCCGATGAAAAACTAATACTAGCACTGGTGCAACACAATCCGCTGATGAGTGACTTATCAATGGATAAACAGAACAGATTAACAACCAGTAATACCGCTGTAGCATTAAATTTTGGCGCCTTCGCCAAAGGTTACGCCATCGAGCTTGGCATTAAACGCTTGAAAGCACTGGGTATTCAGAACGCAGTGATTAATGCCGGCGGAGACCTGAGCGTGATTGGTCGACACGGTGACAGGTCCTGGAATATCGGTATACGGCACCCGCGAAACAATAGTGTATTAGCCAGTATCGAAGTTGCAGACAACGAAAGCGTTTTCACCTCTGGCGACTATGAACGTTATTATAACTATCAGGGAAAACGCTATCATCACATCCTCGACCCTCGAACAGGCTACCCGACACAGGATACACAGTCCGTCACCGTCATTCATCAGGATGCAGGCCTTGCCGATGCCTCTGCAACCGCCTTATTTGTTGCCGGCAGAAAAAACTGGCAGCAGGTTGCCAAAAACATGCAGATAGACCTCGTCTTATTGGTTGATTCTGCAGGAAATATTCACCTCACACCGAAAATGCAAAAACGCATAAAATTTCTAAATAAATCACCCACTTCGCACATTATTCTTAGTGAAGAACTATAATAGTTAAGGTAACTCTACCTGTACTAGAGAAAAAATAATAATAATCAAATAAGGCAGGCAATTGAATGTCATTACCGTGAAGCATAACCAGCTCACGAAAAGTGAGATCTCAAGAGACAATATGAATAAACGCAGAACAATTCAGCCGAAAATAACGGATAACGACCGTTTTGGCATGACTTTTTTCCTTGCCACTATATTTCATGGCATGCTTATTCTGGGCGTCACCTTTAGCGTTTCACCCCCGGCTGACAGTAAAACCGCACCCGCTCTAGACATCATCTTAGTACAGACAAAATCACCCAATGAAGTTGATGATGCCGACTACCTTGCACAGGTTTCTCAACAGGGCGGTGGCAACGCCGAAAAGAAAGCCCGACCCAAAGAATTATTCAGTGCGCCTACGCTTTCAAGCACTCCGGGAATAGCAAAGCAGAACAGCGTACAACAAGTACAAAAACAGAAAAAAAATGAAAAGCTAACCATGCTCACACAGAGCGATGCTGAGTATTCAATAAACTCTGAACAAACTCCGGCTAAAGCCGACGATAAAACCACGGTCGATAAAACCAATAGCAGTCAAAATACACAAACTGCGCGACTAGCCGCAGAAATAAGCAATAGTATCGAGCTGCAAGCCAGTATCGATCGAACCAAGTATTTAAATTCCAGCACCAAAGAATTCGGTCCGGCAAAATATATGCGCGAATGGATAGACCGCGTCGAACGCGTCGGCAACCTGAATTATCCTGATCAGGCACGACGCAAAAAATTAAGCGGCACCTTAATTCTGGATGTTGTTATTGATGCTGATGGAAAACTGGTTAAAACAGATCTTCGCCAGTCTTCAGGTCACCAGATCCTGGATGATGCAGCTAAACGCATTGTTAAGCTGGCCGCTCCTTATTCGGCCTTCCCTAAAAAACTCCGTGCAGAAGCAGATGTTATTCACATAACACGCAGCTGGGAATTCTTAAATAACAACGGCCTTCGCACAAGGTAAGGTCTTTAACGAAACACACTCATGTCAGACACGGACGATTCCAATCCCATTACACCCGAGCCAACATCACCCAGAACCCTGGGGGACAATTTAACCGGTCACTTCCTTATTGCTATGCCATCACTAAATGATGGCTTTTTTAATCAAGCGGTAACCTATATCTGTGAGCACGATGAGTCTGGCAGTTTCGGCGTCATCATCAATCAGGAAACAAACGTCACACTGCAAAAAATTATCAGTGAAATGAAGATTCAAGCGGCCGACAACTACAATAAAGACCAGGCTATTTTTATAGGTGGTCCGGTAGATCAGGGACGCGGTTTCATCTTGCACCGGCCCACTGGAGACTGGTCATCCAGCCTTAAAGTTAACGACACTGTCGCATTAACCACATCAAAAGATATCTTACAGGCCATTGCCAATAATGAAGGCCCCGAAGATTGCATCGTAGCATTAGGTTATGCTGGCTGGGCTGCGGGTCAGCTGGAACAGGAGATGGCCAGTAATACCTGGTTAAGCTGCCCTGCGGATGAGCAGATTATCTTTAATACACCAATCGAAGAACGCTGGAAAGCAGCCGCAAAACTTATCGGCATAGATATGTCCCTCATGAGTAACGACGCTGGTCACGCCTGAAACATCAACAATGGAAATCACCAGTGTTCTAGGTTTTGACTACGGTAAAAAACGTATCGGTCTTGCTACTGGCCAGACTATCACCCATTCTGCGACGCCTTGTAAAACCATAAACCAGATTGATGGCAACCCGGACTGGGCAGGTATCAAAGCAGAAATCATACTATGGAAACCTCAAGCGCTGATTGTTGGCATGCCTTTTCATACCGATGGCAGTGAAAATAAAATGACTGCAGCGGCAAAACAATTTGCGTATGAGCTAGAAAAACGCTTCAAATTACCGGTGATTGAAGTCAATGAAGCACTGAGTTCTCAGCAAGCCGAAGAAATACTTAAAGAAAACATGAAAATAAATAAGCAGAACAAACACGAGATTGATAGAATGGCTGCTGCGATTATTGTACAGCGCTGGCTTAACCAGCAACAATAGACCAATGTTATACATTTGCTAGATAATTAACCATAACGGAAACTTATGCAACAACTCGCCACACCAGATGAACTTCTGGCAAAAATGGCAAAGCAAATACAAACATTGCTTGATGACAAAGCAATCGATAATCCGTTGATGGTAGGTATTCAAACCGGTGGTGTCTGGATAGCCACAAACCTGTATCAACAACTCCAGCAGCAATCCAACACTTCAACACCTGCTTCAACACCTGCTTCAACACCTGCTTCAACACCTGCTTCAATACCTATTTTCTCTGAACCTCTGGCAACACTGGATATAAGTTTCTACCGTGACGATTTTTCTCGCATCGGTATGAACCCCAAAGTAAAACCTTCTCAGCTGCCGCCCGATGTCGAAAACCGTCACATCATTCTGGTTGATGACGTTTTACATACCGGCCGCACCATAAGAGCCGCGATGAATGAATTGTTTGATTATGGTCGTCCCGCGAGTATCACTCTGGTCTGTTTAATCGAGCGCAGTGGACGGGAACTACCGTTACAAGCTGACATTATTGGTGAGCACGTTATTCTGGATGAAAATGAGCATATAAAGATTACTGGTCCTGAACCATTAGCGTTTGAATTGCAGCATCAGAACAATAAAAACACCACTAAAAAAACATCGAATGGGTAGGCGCTGAAATGGTCAATAAAGCAACCAAACCCACCGACGCTTTGATTGGCCACGACGCATGGAATATCCAATTAGATAAAAAGGGTCATTTAAAACATTTCCTTACCACCGAAGGTCTGGGTTCGGATGTACTTACCCAGATTCTGGATACCGCTGAAAGCTTTACTAACGTTAACGAAAAAAGCGTTAAAAAAGTTCCTCTGCTACGCGGCAAGACCATCGTTAATTTATTTTTTGAGCCCAGCACACGAACACGCACCACCTTTGAACTGGCTGCCAAACGACTTTCCGCTGATGTATTAAATATAAACATAAGCACCTCTGCGACTTCAAAAGGCGAAACCCTACTCGACACGCTACAAAATATACAAGCCATGCACTGTGATATGTTTGTCGTGCGTCACAGTGATTCGGGAGCCGCACATTACATCGCGAATAATGTCGCGCCAAATATCAGTGTGATTAACGCCGGCGACGGCAGTCACGCACACCCGACGCAGGCGATGTTGGACATGTTCACCATACGCAGAAACAAAGGTGAGAATTTTGGCAACCTACGTGTTGCTATCGTCGGTGACATTTTGCATTCACGCGTTGCTCGCTCACAGATACATGCACTCAACACCTTAAATACCGGCGATGTCCGTGTCATCGCACCAAAAACTTTATTGCCGGTTGATGTGGAAAGTATGGGCGTCAATGTTTTTCATGATATGGAAGCCGGCATCAAAGATGCAGATGTAGTCATTATGCTACGCTTACAAAATGAGCGCATGCAAGGTGCATTACTGCCTAGTGAGCAAGAATATTTTAAGCTCTACGGTTTAACCGAACAACGCTTGCTGGCAGCAAAAAGTGACGCTATCGTAATGCACCCCGGCCCCATTAATCGTGGTGTGGAAATAGCTTCAAATGTCGCCGATGGTTCACGTTCTGTCATCCTCGATCAGGTATCCTATGGCATCGCTGTACGCATGGCAGTAATGACAATGACCTTAGGCAGAGAACCGGAAAATAATAATCGAGGTGGCAGCGATGAGTAACGAGTACGCGCAACTCATTATTAAAAATGGTCACCTGATTGATCCAGCCAATAATATTGATCAAATAGCAGACATCAAGATCAGTAATGGTTTTATTACTGCCATCGAAGCGGCTGATTCGATTAAACCCGATGAGAACAGTCAGGTTATCGATGCAAGCAATCTAACAATTACACCCGGACTAGTTGATTGCTGCGCAAGATTGCGTGAACCCGGCCTGGAAAATAAAGCCACCATACAGAGTGAAACAATCGCTGCGACTAAAGCAGGCATCACTACTTTATGCTGCCCGCCCGATACTGACCCGGTCATTGATGAACCTGCGGTGGTCGAACTGATTAATCAAAAAGCGGCTAACTCGGCGCATAGCAAGGTAGTCACCCTCGGTGCATTAACCGCTGGCCTTCGCGGTGAACACTTAAGTGAAATGTTTGCTTTGCATCAGGCTGGCTGTGTTGGCTTGAGCAACTGCCGTAATCCTATTGAAAACTCATTGATTCTCAAACGCGCCTTTGCTTATGCAGCAACATTTGGACTGCGTGTTTTTATCGAACCTGATGAACACTGGTTAAGTGCCGGCGGCAGCGTGCATGACGGCAAGATAGCAACACGTTTAGGCTTGAAAGGCATACCCGTTTCGGCTGAGACCATTGCTATTACGCGCGCACTGGAACTGGTGGCAGAGACTGGCGTCAGCGCACACTTCGGTCGCTTATCCAGTGCTCAAGGCGCAGAATTAATCGCACGTGCAAAAAATGAACAATTACCTGTCAGCGCCGATGTTAGCGCCCACCAGTTGCATCTAACCGAACAGGATATCAGCAGCTTTAATAGTGCCTGCCATGTGATCCCGCCATTACGCACCCAACGTGATCTGGAAGCACTACGCAATGCTGTAGCAAACGGAACCATCGATGCCATCTGCTCTGATCATCAACCACATAATAGCGATGCTAAACAGGCACCGTTTGCCAGTACTGAAGCAGGCATCTCAGCCCTGGAAACGTATTTGCCATTATGCTTACGACTCACACAGCAAACATCATTAAGCATTAGCGACGTTATCAGTAAGATGACAAATTCCTCTGCCAACATACTGGGCATCTCTGCAGGAACGCTGTCTGTTAATTCAATCGCTGATATATGTATTTTTGATCAAGATGAAGATTGGCAGCTAAACGAAAATTCAATTAATAGCCACGGCAAAAACACACCCTTTCTGGGCTGGAATTTTCAGGGTAAAGTCAAACACACAGTCATAAACGGTCAATTGCTGTTCAGTGACTAAAAAATAGACAGGTGGTTACTGTAGAAAATAGACCACCTATAATTCGTTGGAAAGTTTACTTATTTAGATCCGCCGGGGTACTGGGAAACTGCAGGGTCTCACTCTTTTCTTTTTTCCCATGTAAGTCTTTTGTACCGCCACCAAAATTAATCCGCCATTCAAGATCACTACTGGAGTCAGCATTGGCTAATGCCGTTTTCAAATCAATTTTACGTTCTTTAAATAATTCAAACAAAGACTGATCGAAAGTTTTCATGCCAGACTCATGACCTTTCTCCATGATGTCTTTTATTTCATGGAAGTTTCCATCACGGATCAACTTGCTGATATAAGGCGTATTCACCAGCGCCTCTACTGCAACGATACGACTTCCATCTTCCGTTTTGACCAGTCGCTGCGCCAGAATACAATTTAGATTTAACGACAAATCCATCAATACCTGATTATGTGCATCACTGGGAAAGAAGTTCAGCAGTCGATCCAAGGTCTGACTGGCATTTGTGGCATGCAATGTAGTCAGACACAGATGACCGGTGTCTGCGTAACGCAAGGCTGCTTCCATGGTATCTTTATCACGCGCTTCACCAATCATAATAACGTCCGGTGCTTCACGCATTGCCTCACGCAGAGCGTTATCGAATGACAATGTATCGAGCCCAACCTCACGTTGCCCAACAATACACTTCTTATGGCGAAACATAAATTCGATAGGATCTTCAATAGTGAGAATATGACCCGGCTCGGTCATGTTTCTATGATCCAGCATCGATGCCAGCGAGGTAGATTTACCCATACCTGTCGCACCGACTACCAGCACCAATCCTTTTTGGCGCATGATCATCTTTTTATAAATTTTAGGCAAACCAAGTTTATCAATCGTTGGTATATCTGCTTTTATATACCGGATAACCATTGAGACTTCACCGCGCTGCATATACACATTTATGCGGAAGCGACCGAGATCGGTGTATGAAATCCCTAGATTTAATTCAAGATTCTTTTCGAACTCTTTTATCTGTGCCGGCTTTAATAGATCATAAGCCAGTTTTTTTGTCATACCCGGATTAAGCATGCTCTTCCCAACCGGGCGCATCGAACCTTCAATGCGAACACTGACAGGTGCACCTGTGGTGAAATACATATCAGAAGCTTGCTGTTCAGACATTAATTTTAAATACGGTTGCAAGTTCATTTGCCAACCTCACTTATCTGTTTCACTTTACATCACTCACTTTTCTGGCTCATAGTAATCGAGCCACTATTATTTATCATTTCGCTTCTATTAAACTGCGTCTATTAGACCGCTCCAATTAGATTATCTCTACTTAAACAATGTAACGCCATTACCCCGCCTAAGCAATAATTATCTAGCCTTAACGAAGTCGTGATTTATCTTCATGGTCTTCCATCGAAATACTGTCCAGACCTTCCAACAGATTCGCATTGTTAGAATCCTTACCTTCCAGCTTGATTCTCAGGCGCAAGTCATTCACCGAGTCTGCATTACGTAACGCATCTTCATATTTTATTTGGCCACTTTCATACAAATCATATAATGCCTGGTCAAACGTTTGCATGCCAAGCTCGTTAGATTTTGCGATTAACTCTTTCATGTCCTGAACCTGACCTTTAAAGATCAAATCGGCCATCAACGGTGAGTTAATCATAATCTCGATAGCCGCCATTCGACCATTACCGGAAATAGTCGGAATCAGTCGTTGTGAAACCAAACTTTTCAGGTTTAACGATAGGTCCATCAATAATTGCTGCCGCCTGTCTTCAGGGAAAAAGTTGATAATTCGATCCAGCGCCTGGTTAGTACTGTTTGCGTGTAATGTCGATAGACATAGATGACCAGTCTCGGCAAATGCGATAGCGTGCTCCATTGTTTCACGGTCACGAATCTCACCAATCAAAATAACATCGGGTGCTTGGCGCAGTGTGTTCTTCAATGCGATTTCATAACTATCCGTATCCACACCCACTTCACGTTGAGTTACGATACAGTTCCTGTGATTATGAACAAATTCAATAGGGTCTTCGATAGTAATAATATGTCCGTGACTATTCTGATTTCGGTAGCCGACCATCGCCGCCAGTGATGTCGATTTACCTGAGCCGGTGGCACCGACAAAAATAACCAGACCACGTTTGGTCAGGGCAATATCTTTTAAAATTTCCGGTAGATTAAGATCTCTGAATTCAGGAATATCAGAACGAATAACGCGGAGCACAACGCCCACTGAGCCACGCTGAGTAAAGGCATTAACACGAAACCGTGAAACACCTGGCAAACTGATGGCGAAATTACATTCCTGAGTCTCTTCAAATTCCGCACGCTGTTTATCATTCATGATGGCACTTACCAGCACCTGCGTATGTTGCGGACTTAATGACTGATTCGAGACCGGCGTCATCTCACCATCCACTTTCATCGATGGTACTGCACCCGCTGTAATAAACAGGTCTGATCCGTCCTTCTGCACCATCATGCGCAGCAGGTCGTGCATATATTTTATTGCCTTTTCGCGATCCACTTAGACCACCTCATTTCTTTGTTTTTTTGCTTTTTGTTTATTCATTACTAAACGCTAGCATATTAAAAAATATCTTTGTTAGCGGCTTTCTTACGTGCTTCATCTTTACTAATCAGACCTTTTCCTATCAATTCCTGCAGGTTCTGATCCAGAGTCTGCATACCTATTGACTGACCTGTCTGAATTGCAGAGTACATCTGTGCAATTTTATTCTCACGAATTAGATTCTTAATCGCCGACGTACCAATCATAATCTCATGTGCCGCGATACGACCACCACCAATTTTTTTCAATAGTGTCTGTGATATTACCGAACGCAATGATTCCGACAGCATCGAACGCACCATTTCTTTTTCAGCCGCTGGGAACACATCGACAATACGGTCGACGGTTTTTGCTGCAGAACTGGTGTGCAGGGTACCAAAAACAAGATGACCGGTTTCAGCTGCAGAGAGCGCTAATCGGATGGTTTCAAGGTCACGCATCTCACCCACCAGAATAACGTCGGGATCTTCACGAAGCGCCGAACGCAACGCTTCACTAAAACCTAATGTATCACGATGCACCTCACGCTGGTTAATCAGTGATTTTTTACTTTCATGTACAAATTCGATCGGATCCTCAATGGTAAGAATATGACCATAATGATTTTCATTAACATAGTTCACCATAGCGGCTAGCGTGGTGGATTTTCCCGAACCCGTTGGCCCGGTGACCAATACGATGCCACGCGGTGTATCTGAAATTTCTTCAAATATCTTTGGTGCACCCAACTCTTCCAACGATAGTATTTTTGATGGAATAGTACGAAATACCGCACCTGCGCCTCGGTTATGGTTAAAGGCATTTACACGAAAACGTGCCAAACCCGGTATTTCAAACGAAAAGTCAGTTTCCCAATATTCCTCAAAAGTCTTACGCTGTTTATCATTCATGATGTCGTACACCATGCCATGAACCGTTTCATGATCCATTGGATCAACGTTAATACGGCGCACATCACCGTCTACACGAATCATTGGCGGTAAACCCGCTGACAAGTGTAAATCAGATGCCCCATTTTTTACGCTAAAAGCAAGTAACTGAGCGATATCCATCAAATTCCCCTGATACGACTGTTTTGAGCCGACATGTTTTTAATCGACTGCTTTGAGCCGACCGCTTTAAGCCGACTGAAATAGGCCGACTATTCATATTCTTGTTATTACTCCCCTATTTATAGCTAAAAAACCGTCTACTTTCCGTATTCGGCGACTATTTCGTCAATATTTTTTAAGCACCAAATATTAGAGGACTTCAAACACTGGTAGACAGCATGATTATGTTAATATTTGCCCACTATTTAATTACCTTAAAGTGAACTATAGATGCCTACGATTGGATTTATTGGCGGCGGCAACATGGCTGCCAGCCTCATTGGTGGCCTGATTGATGCAGGCACAGCTGCATCCGATATTACTGTTGCTGAACCCGATGAAAACCAGCGACAAACACTAGCAGGGCAATTTAAGGTCAACACAAGTGCCGATAATAACGATACATTGAAATGTGAAGTCGTGCTCCTTGCGGTCAAACCACAATTATTAAAAACCGTCTGCCAACAGCTTGATGGAAATAAAATTAACAACAATCTGTTTATTTCTATTGCCGCCGGCATAAAAAGCACTGATATTAACAACTGGTTAGGCGCCAGCAATGAGCATGCGATTGTACGTTGCATGCCAAATACACCCGCATTATTACAATGCGGCGCTACCGGGTTGTTTGCTAATACAGCTGTCAACGAAACACAGAAACAGCAAGCCGAAACAATCATGAAAGCGGTAGGTATCATTATCTGGGTTGATAGTGAGGCACAGATAAATGCCGTAACCGCAGTTTCTGGCAGCGGTCCAGCCTATTTTTTTCTGATGATGGAAGCGATGCAGGAAGCAGGCGAAAAACTCGGCCTATCTTCCGAAATTGCACAGCAACTGGTACTACAGACCGCTCTAGGCGCATCTAAAATGGCCGTTGAAAATAAAGCCTCACCGGCAGAATTGCGTCAGATGGTTACCTCAAAAGGCGGCACCACCGAACAAGCTATCTTAAGTTTTCAATCTGCTAATTTTCAGCAGATTGTACTGAATGCACTGCAAGCGGCGAATGATCGTTCAATTTCCCTTGCAGATGAACTAGGTTCTTAACGACTGCAACATATACATCGATAATAATAAATTCAACAGGTCAGCATTATGAGTCAGGACAACCCTTTTATCTTTCTTATAGATACCGTTTTCAGTATCTATATCGCTATCATGTTGCTTCGTTTTATACTGCAACAAGTCGGCGCTGATTTCTACAATCCCATTTCACAATTTATCGTTAAAGCAACACATCCTCTAGTCAGCTTTACTCGACGCTTAATTCCCAGCTACAGAAAAATCGATACCGCAACACTGGTACTGGTAATAATTTTAATCGTCATAAAACTAGTGCTAATGCTTAGCATCGCCGGATACCAGTTCAATGCTGAAACGCTTGCAATCAAGGCAGTATATGATTTAATCTCACTTACCTTTGATATCTTTATCATCGCACTCTTCGTACAGGCGATACTAAGCTGGGTAAACCCGGACCCCCATCACCCGGTCAGTAGCTTATTGCAGAACCTAACACTACCCGTGCTTCGCCCGATTAGAAAATTTATGCCGGCAATGGGCGGCATCGATTTATCGACACTGGTTGGTTTGATTGGATTGATGTTTATTAAACGATTAGTATTGTCGTTATTTCAGATGTTGTAAAGTAGTCACTATAAACAGACTACAACTTTCAGGTTGCATGTCGCTTACCAACAC
>JAUVDN010000050.1 GCA_030595325.1 Gammaproteobacteria bacterium
TGATGTCATCACTGCCGGTACTGCTATCCGAGAAGCGGTCGATATTATCAAAGCAGAAGGTGCAACAACGTCAGCGGTATTGATTGCACTTGATAGGCAGGAAAAAGGCAAAGGGGACTTATCGGCAATTCAGGAAGTGCATCGGGATTATGGTATTGAAGTCTTTAGTATTATTACACTGGCAGACTTGATTGATTATCTCGCTGAAGATACAGCTTTTGATCAATACCTTGATTCGATGAAGAGCTATCGTCGTCAGTATGGTATTTGATTAGGTTGAATTGTGCATCACCTGTAGGAGCGGATTTTTCTCATTCCGCGAATTCTTGTTTTTTTATATCGATTAGTTTTTATCTAGCTTAGGTGCTTTCTTATAGATTGCGGTATTCGCACCGCGGGCGAGTCACTCTTTTGCTGCAGCCCAAAAGAGTAACCAGAAAAGGCCATCGCGACGCCTGACGCCCCTGTAAAAGACACAGGGGTTCCCACTAAGGTATTGCTGGCATCATGCTGTGAAAAAACTCGCAAAAGTCGCTCAAACAGTTTTCACAGAAAGCTCATGACACCAGCAACACCTCAATGGCTTGGCTAATGCGAGGGGAAGTCAAAAAAATAAAACAGTGTGTGTTTTTGTTTGTTTATAAGTTCCCTTCGCGTTTGCTGAATGAAGTGGTGTTGGTAGAGGAAATATTAATCATGTTCGGCCTGTTAGCTCTGTGCGCCCGGATGGCGCATCAGAGCGACTCGTTGGCAACACTGCTTCATTCAGGCGCCCCGAGTGTTCTTCTCGGGGCAAACGTGCGGGATGGCATTCTTTTGGTTACTTTTCTTTTGCTATTGAAAGAAAAGTAACACGCCTGTGGGGCGGGACCCACAATCTCTAAGAGTTATCCTAAAGTCAGGTAAAAGTTAAACAGCAAAAAAGAAAGAAAAAATTCGCGGAATGAGAAAAATACGCTCCTACAGGTTAGGTGAAGTACAAGTAAACTTAATCACCCAATCACCAATTTAATCCCGATTAAAAGCGTAACAACCTCGAAACTCCGCTTAATCAACTTGTTGCCTTTGACGATTGATAAGTGTGCCCCGACATAACCACCGATAAATGATCCCAGCAATAATGCGGGAATCCATAACCAGTGAATATCCCCAAGAAAGCCTAGTGTGATCGCGCCTGTAGCGTTCCAGAATAAACCTACAAAAATTAGCGTGTAAGCCACGGCAAGTTTGTAATCAAAACCAAACCAGCGAATTAACCAGAGTGTGACGAATAAGCCTGTGCCCGAGGTTAGCGATCCGTTAAGTATGCCGATGCTGAATAATATCAGTCCACCGATGATATAGCCTTTCATGTTTCTGTTTTTGAGTTGGTAGCTCTGTCCAAGATTGGGTGAAAAAATTGAGTATATGCCTAAGCCTACGGTCAATATGCCGAGCGCAGTTTTGGCAAGTTGGTCGGGTACCTGAAGGATAAAGCTGGCACCAAGAAATACGCCTGGCATACCGGCGATCAGCATGAGCAGAGCAAAATCACGTTCAACTTTATTATCTTTAAGATGACGAGCTGTTGCGCCCAAGCCTAATGCGATAGTCGCTACTTTGTGGGTGGCCAGTGCCAGGCCAAATGGTAAGCCTAAAAAAATCAGTGCAGGAAGTTGAATAAGGCCTGCGCCACCGCCTGAAAGTGCTGAGAACAGGTTGGCAATCAGTGAGATGAAAAATATAACTATTTGTTCTGCCACGTTAAAATTACTCGATTCTTGGTAATTAATGCCTATACTTGGAGCTTATCAGTTATCAATCTTTGAGGTCGCAGGCTATGCGCTTTTCTTTAGTAGTCATTACAATACTTTTATGCTGTTCTTTTGCTGCCCAGGCAAAAATGTACAAATGGGTGGACGATGAGGGGCAGATGCATTTTGGCGACAAGATACCACCTGAGTATCAGGTTAAAGAACATGATGAATTAAATTCGTCGGGCGTTGTTACTCAGCATAGAAGAGCAGCAAAAACGGCAGAAGAGAAAGCAGAAGATTATCGGCTTGAACGGGAGCGTAAAAAAGTTGCGCTGGAACTAAAGAAAAAGCAGCAACGTGATCGGGTGTTGTTAGACACATATACCACGGAGCGTGATTTGGTTGTGGCGCGAGATTCGCGACTGGAAGCAATTGACTCGCAGATAAATTTAGCTAAAGCGATAATCAATGATTCAAATAATAAGCTTGAATCACTGGAGAAAAAAATTACTCAGATTAAAGCTTCTAATCGTGAAGTACCGCCGGATCTGTATAAAAAAATTGACAGTGAAAATCAACAGATAAAAGTGCAGTCGGAAGTGAAGGGTAATCATGAAAAACGCAGGAATAAGGTTGATAAACAGTTTGGAGGTTATGTCGAGCGCTTCAAAGTGTTAAAAGAAGAGCAGAAAGCAAGGCGTGAGCGTCTGGCTAAAGAGCGCGGGTATTAGAGAGAAATTTTAAGATTAGATTGCGAGTATTAGATTGTAAGTGTTAAATTGCAAGCATTAGAATGCAAATAACAGCTGCTACTTTAATAAATATTTAAAGCAGCGCTTTTTTATTTGTAAGTTAAAAACGACTACGACTTAATAAGAGTTCCAACACCTTCATCGGTCAATAATTCAAGCAGTACAGCATGTTCGACACGGCCATCAATGATATGTGAAGTCTTTACGCCGGAGTGAACAGCGTCCAGTGCGCAGTTTACTTTTGGCAGCATGCCGCCGGAAATAGTGCCGTCTTTAATGAGTTCGTCGACTCTTTTAGCGTTCAGCCCGGTCAGAACTTCTTCCTGCTTATCCAGAATGCCCGGTGTATTGGTCAGTAGTATCAGCTTTTCTGCACCTAATACACTTGCCATCTTGCCTGCGACCAGATCGGCATTGATGTTGTATGATGCCGCATCATCGCCGACACCTATCGGTGCGATAACAGGAATAAAATTTCCTTCATCAAGTGTATTTACAATGGCCGGGTTAATCGTAGTTACTTCGCCAACATGACCCAGGTCGATTATTTCTGGCGCCTGTAGTTCTGAGGATAGTTCAGCAGAATCATCACGGCTAAGTTGCATTTTTTTAGCGCGAATCATCGCGCCATCTTTACCGGTTAGGCCAACCGCCTGTCCACCGTTGTGGTTTATCAGGTTAACAATGCTTTTGTTGACCAGACCACCGAGCACCATTTCGACAACATCCATGGTTTCGCTATCAGTCACACGCATGCCATCAATAAATTTTGATTCTTTACCTATCTGCTCGAGAAGTTTACCAATCTGCGGGCCGCCGCCGTGAATAACAACAGGATTAACGCCGACTTGTTTCAATAAAACGATATCACGGGCAAAACTGTTTTTTAACGTTTCATCAATCATTGCATTGCCGCCAAACTTTATAACAACAGTCTTGTTGTTTAAGCGCTGCAAATAAGGCAGTGCTTCAGATAAAACGTTGGCGATGTTTAAGGCGGATTTCTTGTCCACGGTTGTCCCCGATTAGATTAATGATGCTTGTTAGTGTTTTCTTAGTGGTGCGTTTACAAAGTACCTGCCTGCATGTTACTTAAAAAGGCAGTTTCAGGCTACTGTCTATGGCCAATAACTGTTTGCGAAAAATAGTCTGAATTTCACTCAAGGTATTTGCGTCGTTTGCTTCGAAGCGTAATACCAGGCATGGCGTGGTATTTGATGGGCGAATAAGCCCCCAGCCTTCGGCATAATTAACACGAATGCCGTCGATGGTAATAGTTTCTGCGTTATCAAACTTGGCTTTACCGATAAACTTTTCCATGAATTTATAATGCTCGCCTTCTTCAAAATCTATCTGTAGTTCAGGGGTGTTAAAGCTGTCAGGCAGTTCCTCGAACAGGGCTGAACTTGTTTTATCCTGTTGGCTGATAATCTCCAGCATGCGTGCAGCGCTGTATAGGCCGTCATCAAAACCGAACCAGCGTTCTTTGAAGAAAATGTGTCCGCTCATCTCGCCAGCAAGTTCGGCACCGGTTTCTTTCATTTTTGCTTTAATGAATGAATGCCCGGTCTTCCACATCAACGGATCACCACCATGGTCTTTGATGTAGCCATGAAGATTAGATGTTGATTTGATATCAAATATAATCAGCGCGCCGGGTTTACGTTTTAAAACGTCAGCCGAATACAGCATCATCTGACGGTCTGCCCATAAAATGTTTTGTTTGTCGTCCAGAATGCCAACGCGATCGCCATCGCCATCAAAGGCTAGGCCAAGATCAAGAGAATGTTCTTTGATCGACTTCTGCATGTCGATAAGGTTTTCTGGTTTTGACGGGTCCGGGTGATGGTTGGGGAATGTACCGTCTACATCACAAAACAACTCGGTTACCTTGCAGCCTAAGCGGGTAAATAATTCTGTGGCTAATACCCCGGCGACACCATTGCCGCAATCAACAGCGATGTTTAATGACTTTTCTAGTTTGATATCGTTAACGATGGTATCCAGATAGTCAGGCACAACATCCTGTTCGCTGTGCGTGCCTTCACCCGTATTTATTTTACCGTCAATAATCATCTGATAAAGAGCTTTGATGCCATCACCGTATAAAGTGTTGCCATCAATGAGCATTTTTAAACCATTGTATTGTGGTGGGTTGTGGCTGCCGGTAACCATGATGCCGGTGCCAGTTTTTAATTTATGTGTAGCGTAGTAGAGAACAGGTGTTGGCACCATGCCAACATCGATAACATCACAGCCGCCGGCACGTAAGCCTTCACTTAAACGTTGTGCAAGTTCAGGGCTGGAAAGTCGGCCATCGCGACCAATGACAACTGTTTTTTGTCCTTGTGATAATGCTTCGGTAGCAAATGCCTGTCCGATCTGTTGTACGGCATCTGGTGTTAGTGCATTTTCTACTACGCCACGTATATCGTATGCGCGAAAAATATCTTCAGAAATTGTCATGATGTTTTTTTATTCGTCTGTATTATGAAAAGAGTATTAAGCAGTAAAGCTTTAATTTTTGCCGGAGTGTCCAAAACCGCCTGTACCGCGATGTGTTTTGATGAAATCGTCTACCACTTCAAATTCGGCCTGTATAATAGGCACGATGACTAGTTGTGCTAAACGGTCGCCGATTTCGATGGTGAACTTTTTATCACCACGGTTCCAGCAGGAAACAAACAATTGTCCCTGATAGTCCGAGTCGATCAAACCGACAAGATTACCGAGTACGATACCGTGTTTATGGCCAAGTCCAGAGCGAGGCAGAATTATAGCGGCCATGTTCGGGTCTTCGACATATATTGATATGCCGGTTGGAATCAACAGTGTCTCGCCGGGTTTTATTTCAGTCGATTCATCAAGAGCGGCGCGCAGGTCCATGCCGGCTGAGCCATCTGTTGCGTATTCTGGTAAGGCAATATCTTTGCCGATGCGGGGGTCAAGAATTTTAAGCTGTATTTTTTGCATTCTGTATAGTTTCTTGCGATTTACGCGTGTTGTATTGTTCTGCGATTAACGATATTAACTGTGTGCCGAGCTGTAATTTTCTGGCGGTATCAAATTGTTGTTCGGCAATAATTTGATCCTCAGTATCGTTGCTGTACCAGAAAACATGAAGTGCATTATATTCGCTATTGAAACCGATGTCGGTTTCATTGTCTGATTTACTGCTGACATTGTTAGCAACGATCATATCCAGATTTTTTTTCTGTAATTTATGCTTGGCATTTTCAATTAGATTTTCAGTCTCAGCAGCAAAACCGACCACGTAAGGTTTTAATTTATGAGCCGCGACCAGGGAGATAATGTCATCGTTTTTAGTTAGCTGTAATGTCATCGTATCTTCTGTTTTTTTAATTTTCTGTTGCGCAATATTTTCAACGCGGTAATCAGAGACCGCAGCAGTAGAAATATATATTTGGCAGTTATCAATGGCTGACATCACTGCCTGTTTCATTTCTTCGGCAGATTCTACAGCAATCAAGGTGACCGATTCAGGTGCCGGCAAATGGCAGGGGCCGCTAATTAGGGTGACTTTTGCACCGGCTTCCTGCGCGGCAGTAGCGATAGCGTATCCCATGCGACCAGAGCTGCGATTACCAATAAAACGTACCGGGTCAATGGCTTCGAAAGTCGGACCGGCCGTGATAACAAGATTTATCCCTTGTAATGCGCCGCTACTGAAACATTGCTCTAATGACGTTAGCAGTTCATCTACTTCAAGCATTCGGCCTTCACCGATTTCGCCGCAGGCTTGAGAGCCGCTAGCCGGGCCAAATTGTTGCCAGTTTTTATCAAGCAGTGTTTTGCAGTTTGTCTGCGTGCTCAGGTCATCCCACATAACGCGGTTCATTGCCGGCGCGAAGCATTTGATAGCCTCACTGGCAAGACATAAAGTTGTTAGTAAGTTGTCCGCTCTGCCGTGAGCCAGTTTAGCAATGGTGTTTGCACTTGCTGGTGCGATAATGATGGCGTCTGCCCAGCGAGCCAGTTCTATGTGTTTCATGCCGGATGTGCTGGTTTCGTCGTTATTATCAAAAAATACCGGGTGGCCGGACAAGGCTTGAAAGGTAAGCGGAGTGACAAATTCAGTTGCTGCATCGGTCATCACAATGCGAACATCAGCGCTGGCTTCCATGAGTCTGCGTGTCAGATCGGCCGTTTTGTAGGCGGCGATGCCGCCAGTGATGCCGATAACAATATTTTTGTTATCTAACTTATTGTTTAGATTGATGTTTAAGCCAGTCATTCTTTATTTTAACAAGATTTGTCATCAATATATATTGGCGTTAAGGTAAGTAGCGTTAAACGGATTAACGAAACATGGATTAAAGCTAGACTAAAAGCTGGATTAACTAAAAACAGGGATGAATCATGGCAATATCACAATGGCCGATAGAAGAGCGACCGCGCGAAAAACTTATCAGCAAGGGTGCTGAATCACTATCTGACGCCGAACTACTGGCAATTTTTCTTAGAACAGGCTGTAAAGGGCTAACGGCGGTTGATCTGGCGCGGCAATTGCTGGATAACTTCGGCGGCCTCAAACCTTTGCTGCAGGCCAGTCAAACAGAGTTTTGTCTGCATAAAGGCCTGGGTGCGGCAAAATTTGCTCAACTGCAAGCCGTACTGGAAATGGCGAAACGTCACCTGTTTGAGCAGATATCACGCGGTGATGCGCTGTGCAGTCCGGCGCAGACGCGCCAGTACTTACGCGCGCAACTGGCCGATTATCCACACGAGGTGTTTGCCTGCTTGTTTTTGGATAATCGAAACCGGGTAATTGCTTTTGAAAAGATGTTTTACGGTACCATCGATGGCGCCAGTGTTTATCCTCGTGAAGTAGTGAGGCTGGCGTTAAAGAAAAACGCGGCGGCTATAATCTTTGCGCATAATCACCCCTCGGGTGTGGCTGAACCAAGTCATGCTGATGAACAAATCACGCAGCGACTAAAGGAAGCACTTGCACTGGTTGATATCAGAGTGCTGGATCACATGGTAATCGGTGATGATGTTGTCTCGTTTGCCGAGCGGGGGTTGTTGTAATAACTTAGCGTTGTTGTCGCTGACACTGCTAGTGCTTGGGGCGTTTAATGTTTCCCCAGGAATAAGTTTCAACGGTTGTCATTGCCGGGTTTGCTTTTGTGTCTGCCTGTTTCATGTAGCCGGGTAACCACAGGCGTTTGCCAGCGAGTAATCTTGCCGGATCACCATTAATAAAAGCTTTGGGGTTTAACTGAATGATGTCCTGCTGCAAAGATTCACGCTTTGCCGGGTTATAGGGTAATAAGTGGTGCGTGATTTCGCCCAAGGTATCGCCATATTGAGTGTCCCAATAGTTCTGGCTTAAAGAATACACTTCGATACGTTTTGATTGTGTGCTGTGTGAAGTATCAGCATATAAAACAGTCGTATGTAATATAATCGCGCAAAGCAGTAAGGTGAATAGCAGTTTGGCATGCTGTGTGACGTGCTGTTTTTTTAAACAGAGTGCAAGCTGAAATATTGAAAGATGACAGTGTGAAGTTTGCTGAGTCATGCAGTGAGTATAGCAAGCCTGATAGCAGAATGATGGGTGACAGCCGGCTTTATAAATTTAGAGTATAAGCAGAGAATTTTTTATGGATTTAAATTTAATAGCCATCCACTTTTCCGATATTTACTGGATATTAATAGCGCTGGTTTTTGGCCTTGCGGTGACATATATATCATTACCCCCGATGGTAGGTTATCTGGTGGCGGGCTTTGTATTAAGTGCTATAGGAATACAGAGTGATGAAACGCTGAAGGCTGTCGCCGATATAGGCGTCACTCTTTTACTGTTCAGTATTGGTCTGAAACTAAATGTTAAAGATTTGTTACGTGCTGAAATATGGGCGGTATCAGTTATACATATGCTGGTAACTATTATCGTTTTTGGAGCTCTGGTATTTTTGATGAGCTTCAGCGGGTTACGGGATTTTGCAGGGCTCTCTGTATTTGATTCTGCGATTATTGCTTTTGCTTTAAGTTTTTCCAGTACAGTGTTTGCGGTAAAAGTGCTGGAAGAAAAATCAGAGATGTCTTCTTTGCATGGCAAGGTCGCTATTGGTATTTTAATCATGCAGGACTTGTTCGCAGTGATATTTCTAACTGTAGCATCTGGCAAAGTGCCGTCATATTGGGCAGTTTTATTGTTGTTACTGATTCCACTGCGGCCGCTATTGATTAAACTGATTAACAAAGCAAGTCACGGCGAGTTGTTGATATTGTGCGGCATGTTGCTAGCGTTAGGTGGTTCTGCAGTATTTGATCTTGTTGGTGTAAAAGCAGATCTTGGTGCGCTGTTGTTAGGTGTATTATTATCTGGAAATAGCAAATCAGAAAAGTTAGCAAAGTCATTACTGTCATTTAAGGAAATCTTTCTAGTGGCATTCTTTCTTAGCATTGGATTTAATGGAGCGCCTACGCTTTGGGCATTATCT
Source organism: Gammaproteobacteria bacterium (assembly GCA_030595325.1). GTDB lineage: Bacteria > Pseudomonadota > Gammaproteobacteria > SZUA-229 > SZUA-229. Next base: position 8,959 of record JAUVDN010000050.1, read on the forward strand.
ATTGCGATAGTCCTTGCGATATTAATGCTGGCCAAGTCATACCTTTTTTACCGCCTATTAACAGCATTTAAATTACGTGCGCGAACCAGTTTTTTATCCAGCCTGACGCTGTCAAATTACAGTGAGTTTGGGTTGATCGTTGGTTCGATTGGTGTCGCTAATGGCTGGATGAGTGGTGAGTGGTTGGTTATCATTGCTATAGCGCTCTCAATAACTTTTGTTATTTCGTCGATGGGTGATAATAAGGCGCATACGTTGTATGCAAAGTATGAAAAGGCATTATGTAAGTATGAGCGTAAAGAGAGACTGCCTTATGATAAACCTATAGAGGTTGGTGGTGCGCAGATTTTAGTATTTGGCATGGGTCGTGTTGGTACTGGAGTCTATGATACGTTGCTAGAAAAATATAAAAATAATTTGTTAGGCATAGACATGAGCCGAGAAGTTGTAGAGAGGCAGGTCGAGGCGGGTAGAAATGCCATAATCGGCGATGCAACTGACTATGACTTCTGGCAGCGTTTAAAGCCGGGCGCAGTAAAAATGATTATGTTGGATATGCCGAATATTCATGAGTTACTCGCCGCAGTGGAAATGATTAAAGATACCAGATTTAAAGGCGTTATTGCTGCTGCAGTGAAACATGATGACTGTGTTAAGCGGCTGAATGATGCAGGAGTACACTCAGTATTTAATGTTTATGCTGAGGCAGGTTCTGGATTTGCAAATCATGTTTCTGAAAACGTGAAGATAGTGCTGGATTAAACCTGATATATTTCTGTTTGCGTTATTAGTGTAAAGAAACTTTTTCGTTAACTAATACGCTGCAAACAGAATATATTTAATAAGTTTATTTTGTAAGCGACTGGTACTGGTTCAGCTTTAATCGCGGACCAAATTGACCAACGATAATTGATGAAGCCTTGCTTGCCAGTATTCCTGCCTCTTCATATGACATGCCGTGAGTCAGACCATACATGAAGGCACCAGCAAATAAGTCACCTGCACCATTGCTATCCACGGCCTGAATAGGGTTGGCTGCCACATTAATCAAGTTTGAACCATCGTAAACTGCCGCGCCTTTTGCACCAAGAGTGATGGCAAAGGTCTTAGAAAAAGTTTTAATAACCTCAGCGGCTTCTTCTATAGATTCTTTCTGTGTGTAACTAAGAGCTTCTACTTCATTGCAGAATAGTAAATCGATGCCATCACCGATTGTTTCAGTAAAGCCATCACGGAAGTATTCCACAACAAACGGGTCAGAGAATGTAAGTGCCGTTTTTATGTTATTTCTTTCAGCGATTTTGCGAGCCGCTATATTTGCTGCTTTTCCGGTTTCAGATGTTGTCAGATAACCTTCGAGATAGCAGAAGCTTGAATTTTTAATGGCTTCTTCGTTGACCTCGTAAGGTGATAGTTCTGACGAGACACCGAGAAAGGTATGCATGGTTCGTTCTGCATCGGGAGTAACCATGACGAGGCATTTTCCGGTGATGCCACCTTTGTGTTTGCCATTCATGTTGCAGTCGACTTTTGCAGTCTGTAAGTCATTTAAGTAAAAATGCCCTAAGTCATCATCGGCAACTTTACAGGAATAGTAGGATGAGCCACCCATCGAGCTAACAGCAATCAGTGTATTGGCTGCTGAGCCGCCGCTGGCTTTGTTGCCTTCGAAAGCGTCAAGTTGTTCGATTAACTCGTGTTGCTGGTTTTCATCTACCAGTGTCATGACGCCTTTATCGATATTATTCTCTTGCAGAAACTGGTCACTGATTTCAAATTCCATATCAACCAGTGCGTTACCAAGTCCGTAGACATCATACTTGCTCATTTTAAAACCTTATTTGGTATATTGTAGTGGCCGAATCTTAGCAATTTTGGTAGATGTTTGTGTAATATAGTGTTATCTCAATTGTGAGCGATATTATGGAAACAATTACCCTGCCTTATTGGATGTTTGCCGTGTTGGTGGTCTTCGCGGCCATCATGGTGTTGGACCGGATGATTCTGCCGAGTATGCGCTGGTATCTGAAGCGTCGGGTCAATCGTGTCATCGGTGAAATTAACACCCGGCTGGATATCGAGATCCGTCCTATTCAATTCACCCGCCGTCAGGCATTAATCGATCAGCTGGTTTTTGATGAAAAAGTTATCGATGCGATTAAGCTGCATGCCGAAGAGCATAATATGCCACACTCAATCGCTCAGGAAAAAGCACGTAAGTACGCCACTGAGATAGTCCCTGCGTTTAATGCCTACGTGTATTTTCGAATCGGTTATTGGCTGGCAAAAAAACTGGCGCGTCTTATCTATCGCGTGCGCGTTGGATTTTATGATAAAAATAAAATCAGCGAGCTCGACGCAAACTCAAGCGTTGTATTTGTAATGAACCATCGTAGTAATATGGACTATGTTCTGGTTTCCTTTCTGGTTGCAGAAAAAACCACCTTGTCTTATGCGGTTGGCGAGTGGGCAAGGATATGGCCGCTACAGATGTTGATAAAAGCGATGGGTGCTTTTTTTGTAAGGCGTAACTCAGGCAACCCTCTTTATCGAAAAGTTTTGGAAAGATATATCAATCTATCGACACGTGCCGGCGTATGTCAGGCAGTGTTTCTTGAGGGCGGATTAACAAAGGATGGTGCTTTGCGTGACCCTCGCTTAGGGTTTTTAGATTATATGTTGCGTGACTATCATCAGCATAGTGATAAGGATATCGTGTTTATACCCGTCGGCATCAACTATGATCGCGTCATCGAGGATAGAAGTCTTATTCGTCGTTTGGATAAAGAGGCAGAAAAACGTTCATTTTTATTTGTCATTAAGACAACGTTTAGTTTTATATTTAAAAATGCCTTGCTGTCGAGAAAAAACAGATGGCGCCGATTTGGTTATGCAAGCGTAAATTTTGGTGAGCCGCTATCGGCAAAAAAATATTGTGTCGAGCATGATGTCGACTTTAGTGCGTTGGAAACAGAGGAGCGTTTCGTGCGTGTTGAAGCGCTGGCAAACTCTATAATGAATAATATCTCTCAAGTAGTACCAGTGGTTCCGGTGGCATTGATGAGTGAGATATTAATAAAAAATACAAGTGAATGGATAAGTGAGCTTGAGTTGAAGTCGCAATGTTCACAGAGAATTGCTCAGTTAGGAGATGCTGGCGCCCCCATTGATATTTCAAACAGTACTATTGAAAGTGTTTTAGGTTCCGCATTAGATGCGATGATAGGGCGCGGATTGGTCGATGAAAAAGATAACCTCTATCGCATGAAAGAGTCAGAGTCTGATATTTTAAATTACTATGCAAACTCTATCGCTCACTGGAAGTAATCAGTGATTAATATAACTGTAAGCATTAAGTCTTTTTTCTCACTCTTGACTTAATGCTTACAGCTTTTTATCCTTATTCTTTAGACAGTTCGGCTTCAGTTTTTAAACCAAATTTTTTCATCAATAGAGCTGGTGGACAGAAGCCTGTGAATGAGCTCTGAAAACAGTTAAAACCGATGAACAGGGTGAACCATGTCCAGTATGGGTGGTGAAATAAAGCCAGTAATGATGTCAGCATTACCATGATGCCGGCAAAGGCGAAAAGTGTTCGTTCTATAGACATAATTTAATTCCAGTAAGTGGTTTCGTATGGTTTATTGAGCTTATTATAGCTTGGTATAAAGATAGCCTTTATTTTGTAGTTTTATAATGGTGACAATGTCGTCATCTGGAAGGATAGAGACATCTTTGCCAAGTTGCTCTCTGTTTACCTTATGATTGTTTAGTGCGTAGTGGCATGGTCCAATTTTCGCATCATTATCTAATATGTTTTTAATTTTAATCTCTATCAATCTGTTGCCGTGCAATATTGATTTGACGGCATGACCGTCGATGATGATCTGTATATTTACACTCTTTCCTAACCCTTTTTTAATGTTTATTATATTGTTTTCAAGGTGCGGTAATTTCGATGATTCATTGTATTGCGGTTACTATACCTGTTTTACTCAGAATGAGGTATAAAAACTGAAAAGCCTTGTTTTGATGGATCTTTCTTTGCAGGCCGCTCGTAATCAGTTAGATTAGCTAAGATTTTGTAATAGCAGTGAGTAGGCTAAGCCAATAGCTGCGCATGAACCAATGACGGTTACAATGCCAACCTTATATCTGAATAGCGCAACAAAAGCCGCGACACCAATCAGTGCGGCAAACCATTCAAATGTCGATTCAAGTCCCTGGGGCCACAGTACGTGGTAGGCGAAAAACACGGCAAGATTAAGCACGACACCAACAACGGCAGCTGTGATGCCAGTCAGCGGTGCAGTAAATTTTACATCACCACGGGTTGCTTCAACCACAGGGCCGCCCAGAAGAATGAATAGAAATGAGGGTAAAAAAGTAAACAGTGTAGCGACACTTGCGCCTGCAGCACCGGCTAACAACAATGAGTCAGATCCAAAAAATTCCTTGGTCCAACCACCAACAAAACCAACAAAGGCAACAACCATAATTAAAGGACCCGGCGTGGTTTCACCGAGAGCCAGGCCGTCAATCATCTGTGTTCCGGTTAACCAGGCGTAGTGGTCAACGCCGCCTTGGTAGACATAGGGTAGAACGGCATATGCACCACCAAAAGTTACCAGTGCTGCTTTGGTAAAGAACCAGCCCATTTGTGTCAGCGTATGTTCCCAGCCGTATGTGGCCGTCAGCATGGCCATAACGCCACCGCCAATAATTAAGCCGATAATAAGATAAAGAATAAAGCGACTCCATCTAAACCGAGCATGGTCTGGCGCTGGTGTTTCGTCGTCAATAATTGCAGGCCCATAAGAATCTTTTGAGCTACCGTGGTGGCCGCCGGCAATAAATTTTTCAGGGGCAAAATGTGATCCGGCATAACCGATTATGCCTGCCATTAACACAATATAAGGGAACGGTATTTTGAAATAAGTAATAGCGATAAAAGCCAGTACAGCCATAGCGCGTAATATGTTATTTTTTAGCGCTCTAGAGCCGATACGAAAAGCAGCAAAAACTACAATAGCAGTCACTGCGGGTTTTATGCCGTATAAGATGCCTTGTATGGCTGTTACGTCGCCATAAGTAAGGTATATCCAGGTCAGTGTAATCAGAATGAACAGTGACGGCAGCACGAATAAAATACCGGCGGCAATACCTCCCCATACGCCGTGCATTAACCAGCCGATATAGGTGGCTAATTGCTGCGCTTCTGGCCCCGGAAGAACCATAGTGTAATTAAGTGCGTGTAAGAAACGGTGCTCAGATATCCATCTTCTTTTTTCAACCAGCTCCTGGTGCATCATGCTTATCTGTCCTGCTGGACCACCGAAACTAATAAACCCAAGTTTAAGCCAATAAACAAAGGCTTCAAAAAAAGGTACAGCATCGGGTTTTTTTGTATTATCAGATGGAATAGAGGTCATAGTTTTGTGTGGTTTTCGAATAGTTTTAAAAGATAAGGAAAGAGCTCGTAAATTTATTTGATACGTTTTTCACAAAGTTTTATTGTCTCAGAACGCTAGTTTAAAACTATGTACTTTAGTGCGAGGCTTTAGCATTATTAATTTAGCAAACTGTCGCGTAGCGACACATTGCTGTAAAGCTAGAGCGACTTTTAGTCGCTGTTAAAGCAACCTATGGATTTTCAGTCCATAGTTACTGGCTTCATAGTCAAACATGCTATTTATCTGTTTTCAGGTTTGAATTTGTTGATTATGGTTCTTCTCTCCACGTCATTAATATTGCCAACAACGTTTATTAGCCCTGCACACGTAGACAAGTTAATAGCTTCTATATTTTTTGACATCATTATGTACATGCTAAGAGTGATTTTTATCTCCTCATCGAATTTCAGTTCGTCTGCCAGGCATGTTCCGAAAAAAATGTCATAGCTAAGGCGTACCTAACTACCAAAATTTCACCTTATAAACATAACGGTTGAACTAGCTTGGAGGCGTGTTCTTTGCGCTGGTCAAGTTTAGAGGTATGTTATGTGTGAATTAACAGTGAGGTGTATGTAAGTACATTTGTTTTTTGTCTACGTAGCTAATTTGCTTGACTCGACATTTGAATCATCTCTGAAATCTCAAGCGTGCCATTGATCTCTAGAAACGGACAGGATTGCGCTACCTTCAGCGCTTCATCCATCGAAGTCATTTTGATGATGCTAAGCCCCGACATCGCAGTTGTGGTGCCTGGCTCAATTGTGCCGTCAGGATGAACTGTATGCGTATCCTTGAATGGAATCGCAGGACTAATGACCGCATCACCCAATGATGATAACCACTCTTGATATTTGGCAAAATGTTTGTTGCCTTCTTCCGGGTCGGAAGGATAATCACCTCCAAGGTAGACGAATATGTATTGCGGCATTGTTGAATGTCCTCATGAATGTATAGGTTAAATCAGACGGAAGGATGTTTTTTAATATTCCCCGTCAACTTTTGTATTACTGTATGGTTACACTGTTATCATCATCTAAGTCAGATGGAGATATGATGCGTTCGAGCACAACCCGCCATTGCCCATCATCTTCTTTTCTAACAGTAAATTCGATACAATTAAAGTTTGTTTGCCCATCTCTTGCGTAAACAGTTTCAACAGCGATAAATCTAATCTCATCTGTCGTTTCTGAGAGCGTATGCAGGTCCTGATAACTAACTTTTACTAGTAGCATGTTTTCAAATTCTTGCTTGCATTGATTAAACCAATCATCATACGTAATAAGTTCAAATTCAGGAAACCCATAGACTTTGACATCTTTTGATATCAAGTTCATATGTGCTTCAAGATTGTGTGAATTGGCAGTTTCTGCCATTTCAGATAAGAATTTTTCTGGAGTCATAATTTCCCACATTAATTGCGCTAACCATTATATTACTTTCTATCTATGCAATACCACTAGCATCTTTAAGCTCTTCAATTCTGCCTTCGATAAATTGCGCATTGATTTCACTAGCCTGAAGTCGATCAATAACTCGAAATTAATGATATCAATGGGGCTAGTATCAATTGGCCATTAATAGGATGCATTCTTTGGAATAACATTACGAATGCCACCTTTGGGGTTTTTAACGTCACCTAGATAACGCGGAATAACGTGAATATGCAAGTGGAAAACACTTTGCCCGGCAGCTACATCATTATTGCAACCTATATTATAGCCATCAGGAGTGTAACCTTGCTTTTGAATAATTTCTTTTGATTTTTTAATTAACTCAAAAAATGCAGCATTTTCTTCTGGTGTTGCTTCAAATAATGTCTTTATGTGCCTTTTAGGCACCACCAAGCAGTGACCATTACTAACAGGCGAATTATCTTTAATAATTTGAGCGTATTCATTCTCAGCTAAAATTTCGTCTTCTCTAGGATTACAAAAGATACAAGGGTTGTTTAAATCAAACTTCTTTGTAGTCATAGTTTATAGGCAAAGTGATTAATATTATGCGGCTGAATTGTAAATGAAAACGGCTTAATTATCCTTAACTGTAAGCGATTGCAGATGTAACTTGTTTGCTTATAGATTATCTATTCGTTGTACTTTAATGCACAAATCACTTTTAGCCCTTATCCCCGAAAATATCATCAGGTATCCAAGTATAGAATTTAGGTACATAAGTTAAAACGGTACCTTGGTACACGCCAAGATTCCTCCAAGTATCAGCAAGTTGAGCTAAGAGTGATTCATTGTGTAAGTCTTGCTTCAACGCTTCTAAAATCGATATTAAAGGTTCTATATTCGGTTCTTTGGCGTATTTATTTAACATCCGAATTGCTTTCTCAATATCCGCAATATCTAAGTTGTCTGTGGTGTTATTCATGTTTTTTTTATCCGTTTATATTAAAGACTAAGGGGAAGTGGTCCCCATTTTATCTTTACTTTGCTTTTCTTATATTGCTGATCGCCTTGCTATGTTCAATTTATGCATAGTGTGTCTAGAGTCTGATAACTTTAATGGTATGCTCCTTTTCGTATACTTGATATACGAGTTTATATTGAATATTGATGCGGCGTGAATAAGCTACTGACAAATCACCAACCAATTTTTCATATGGTGGTGGATTTTGATAAGGGTCTATTTGAATAATATCTAATAATTTTTTTGCTTTGTTTTTTTAGTCCAGAAGAAGCGAGCTTTTTAGCATCCTTTTGAGCTTGTTTTGTATATATGACTTCCCAATTCACCAATCAAGCTCCTTGGAGCTTTCAGATAGGTTTTGTTTCAATCCTTCCTGGATAGACTCTCTCATTCCTGGTACCGATAATAGATGAAGTGTTTCAGATATTGCATTCCAGTCTTCTTCGGAGACTAATGCCGCGTTACCTCTTTTTCCTGTTATTACAACAGGTTGGTGAGTATCAGTCGCCTCATCGATAAGACTATATAGCTTTGATCTGGCTTCTGTAGCATTTAATATTGTCATGATATCTAACCTCTTTATTTAGCGTGCGCTAATACGTACGTAAAATCAAGATTTTTAAACATAATGTTCTAGTTAAGGGGCGCGGCGTTTTTTGCTGCGTTTATGCACTTGTTAGGGCAAGTTTATTAGGGAACAAAGTTACTTCTCCTTTTCTGGCGAGCAAAGACACTCAATCAACCGCTCTACCTGCTGAGTGCAACAGCCACTTCCCATTGTGGCATAGGTCTGTTTTTTAATCTCTCCGACTGTTGTAGCTCCATTTGCAATGGCATTGATAATATCTATCTTAAGAACCTCGTTACATGTACATAGGTTTTGGTCTAAATTCTTCTTAAGTATAGGTGGAAGTTTATCCAGAGAATCTGTGATCTGAGGTATTTGTTCTTTATGAGTCATAATGTCTTTATAGCCCTAACACCAGCATAACCGGCGGCGTTTTTTGCCGTCCGCGTTTATGCAATTGTTATGTTTTTTAATGTCACCGTAGTTTAACTCTGCATTTAGGACATGTTTTTGGCAATATGCATATTCCTCGACCTTGTTTAATTAAGCTATGGCAGTTTGGACAGTTGTATAAAATCATTGTAGAAAAGAACAAAATTAAGACGCCTAAGATAATCGTGCCAATAGCAAAGCCTAAGTAAATTTGCTGTTTAAAAAAGTAAACTGATAATAAAACCAATGATATGCCTACAAAAGAGAACTTGCCCCACAGTAGCTCATTTTTTTTGAATATCTTAATAATTTCAGATTCAGTCATATGGCTTTAATGAACATAACGTCGCAAATAACTGGGCGTTAAAAGTGTTGCGCGTTTTTTGCGCGACGCTTTTAACGCTCCATGTTGATTTGCTTTGTTAGCGCTGATGTTGGCACACTCTTGAACAGAACACTGTACTTGATGAACTATATATATTCATCATCTTCTTGATCAATGTATTCCCACAATTCGTTTTGATGTAGCCATATTGGGCCTGCATTTTTTCTGATAAATTCATCTTTATCCATTCCATCAATCGTTTCAGGGCGCTTCACTCTTACTTGCTTTCCACCTTTCATGAATACCCACATGTATTTTTTTTGCCTTTCTTCTTTCGCTTTTTTTCTGGCTCTTTTTTGAGCGGCAGTAAGCTTCTTTTTAACCTTTGCCATTTTCTTTTATTTTATTGCGCTAACGTCGCAAATAACTGGGCGTTAAAAGTGTTGCGTGTTTTTTGCGCGACGCTTTTAACGCTCCACGTTGATTTGCCTTGTTAGCGCAACCCATTTGCAGGATTGAGCCAATACTTTGAATGCACAACGATACCATGT
>JAUVDN010000031.1 GCA_030595325.1 Gammaproteobacteria bacterium
GGAGGTCACAGAGGTTTTTTATTGTTAACCGCGCCGCAGGCGCGTTTAACAATAATAAGGCTTTCCTCTGTGACCTCCGTGTCCTCTGTGGTGAAAATTCTTTTGATTTTATTTTTTTCTGGAGGTCAGCTAATGGCCAATTGTTGACATTATAACCCGCAAAAAAAAGAGCGGTACAAGACCGCTCTTCTCTGAATTGCTTACTAAAGCAGCTTACTAAAGCAGCTGACTAAAGCGGCTTCTAAAGCTATGCTTAAATCTGATATTACTTTTTATCAGACAATTTAAGCTTTTCGGTAATACGTGCTGCTTTACCTGTTCTACCACGTAAGTAGTAAAGTTTAGCGCGACGTACTTTACCGCTACGCTTAACACTGATTTCAGCAATCGCATTACTGTATGTCTGGAACACACGTTCTACGCCTTCACCGTGTGAAATCTTGCGAACAGTGAATGCAGAATGTAGACCACGGTTACGTTTTGCAATTACTACGCCTTCAAAAGCCTGTAAACGTTCACGTTCACCTTCCTTTACACGTACTTGAACAGTCACTGTGTCACCAGGGTAAAACGCTGGTACTTCACGTGTCATTTGTTCAGCTTCAAGCTGTTGAATTATGTTACTCATATCATTACTCCGCTTTCGCGTTTTAAACTTATTTAACTATTAAGCAAATCATCACTGACTCACTGATTAATTTTTTGTGTATAACCAATCGCTATAATCGATCACTATAGCTAATCACTCATGTTCAGCCATAAACTCTGCGAGCAAACTCGCTTTATTATCATCCCAACGCGACGCATCATGTTTCATTGCGTCCAGCAGTTCGGGCCTTCTCAACCAGGTTCTACCAATCGCCTGCTTTAATCGCCAGCGCTGTATCGCCTGATGATCACCACTTAACAAAACATCCGGTACGGTCTGATCGTTTATCTGTTCTGGTCGCGTGTAGTGCGGATGATCCAGCAAACCCTGCATGAATGAATCTTGCAGTGCAGAGTCATCATCACCTAACACGCCAGGTAATAATCGTGTAATTCCATCAACTATTACCATTGCGGCCAACTCACCACCGCTTAATACGTAATCACCAATCGACCATTCTTCATCAACCAATGATTCGATTATCCGCTCGTCTATACCTTCATATCGACCAGCGATTAAAATTAAATCTTCAGGTTCAGCTGCTGCCATCTTTGCTGCCTGAGCAACTAGCATCTGCTGATTTAGCGGCTTGCCCTGCGGGCTCATGTAAACCACTTTTGTTGCTTTAGCTGCCGTTTCTTTCGCGGCCCATTTTTTAGCAGCCAACTCTTTAGCAGCTAGAATTGCCTTTTCTAAAGGCTCAACCTTCATCAACATACCGGGACCACCACCATAAGGTCGGTCATCTACCGTGCGATGTTTGTCTTCAGCATAGTCTCTAGGATTAAAACACTTCAGCACTAACTGCTGTTGTTTTATCGCTCGACTCAAAACACCAAAACTGCTGGCCTGCTGTATCATTTCAGGGAACAGAGTTATGACGTATATATTCAAAATTCTGCATCCCAATCGACTACTATCGATTTCTGCTCCAGATCAACTGCAATAATTGTACTATGCATAACCCAGGGGATCAGTCGTTCTTCAGCTTTACCATCAGCGCCTTCAGAAACAACCACCAGCACATCATTAGCACCGGTTTCCATCAAACTTTTCACTATGCCCAGCTCTATATCTTGCTGGTTTATTACTCGTAGACCAATTAAGTCTCGCCAGTAATATTCATCTTCTTGCCTTAGCGCTTCAAGCTGACTGTGCTCAATGGCTATTTCTGATCCGATAAAAGCCTGTGCTTCATCACGATCATTGCAATGTTCAAGCTTGGCAATCACTGTTTTAGCGTGACGTTTGCCTGATTTTAACTTTACCTTGATCCATGGGGCTTTTGATCGCCCTTCAGCTCTGATGTACCAGGGGCTGTAATCAACAATAGATTCCATCGGATCGGTATGAGAAAAAATCTTAAGCCAACCCTTTACACCGTAAACACCGGTAATACGGCCGACGATAATTTTTTCTGAACCTTCTTGCTTATCTTGTTGAGCATCACGTTGTTCCATAATCAAACCAGCAAGACTAAGAACGATTCTCTAAGAACAAGTCAGACAGAAAAACTATACAGCTACTTTCTTTGCCTGTTTAATCAATGTAGATACACGCTCAGATGTTTGTGCACCAACAGATGCCCAATGTGTAACGCGATCCAAATCTAATACTAAACGATCTTCACCACCGGTAGCACCAGGGTTAAAGAAACCTAAACGCTCGATGTAACGGCCGTCACGAGAACGTCGTGAATCTTTAACATCAATGTGGTAAAAAGGTTTGCGCTTAGCGCCGCCTCTTGATAAACGTATTGTTACCATTAGTCACTCTCAAAATTCTTTAAAAATAATAATGACCCAAGAAATCAATATGGGATTTCTTAATGGGCCACAGGAAACCGCGCATTTTACGTGATTATATCGCTAGATGGAAGCCTGTTTAGTGGATAAATCAGGCTAATTGCAAACTTACTAATAGAGTGTTCTGGCCGAGCTTTAAAAGCCCACGCCACCTGGACCGCCCATTCCCGGTGGCATGCCACCACCTTTCATGGCGCTCATCATCTTAGCCATGCCGCCTTTGGACATTTTCTTCATCATTTTTTTCATCTGCATCTGCTGCTTGATGAGGCGATTGACGTCCTGCACTTGCAGCCCACAACCCGCAGCAATACGGCGTTTGCGCGAACCTTTGATGACATCAGGAAAGGCTCTTTCTTTGGGTGTCATGGAATTGATGATCCCAATCATACGCCCCATCTCTTTATCATTAACTTTATCCTTTAGTTTGTCCGCCATACCCGGCATGCCCGGCATTTTTTCCATCAGACTCGCCATACCGCCCATGTTCTGCATCTGCTCAAACTGTTCTTTCAGGTCATTAAAGTTAAAGCTTTTACCCTTTCGGATCTTTTTAGCCAGCGTTGCCGCTTTTTTATGGTCGACTTTCTGCTGAACTTCTTCCACCAGCGATAACACATCGCCCATGCCCAGAATACGTGAAGCCACACGATCAGGATGAAAAGCTTCCAATGCTTCAACTTTTTCACCTGAACCCATAAATTTAATGGGTTTGCCGGTAATCTGGCGGATCGACAGCGCAGCACCGCCGCGTGCATCGCCGTCCGTTTTGGTCAGAACAACACCAGTTAACGGTAGCGCCTCATTAAATGCCTTGGCGGTAATCGCTGCATCCTGGCCGGTCATACTATCGACCACGAACAGGGTTTCTACCGGATTAACGGCTTTATGGATGGCCTTAATCTCATCCATCATCTCCGTATCGATATGCAAACGACCCGCGGTATCCACCAACACTACGTCGATAAAATGTTTACGCGCATACGCTATCGCAGCTTTAGCAATATCGGTTGGTTTTTGGTCTGTGCTGCTAGGGAAAAATTCCGCACCAACCTGTGATGCCAGTGTTTTTAACTGCTCGATTGCAGCAGGGCGATAGATATCACAACTGACCAGCAATGATTTTTTCTTCTCTTTTTCGCTGAGCATTTTTGCCAGCTTGGCCACGGTTGTGGTTTTACCTGCGCCCTGCAAGCCGGCCATCAAGACAACGGCTGGCGGCTGCGCACTTAAATCGAGTGACTCGTTCTGCGCGCCCATCACCTTGACCAGTTCTTCCTGGACGATATTAACGAATACGTGCCCCGGCTTCAGACTGGTCAGTACTTCTTCACCCATTGCCCGTTGCTTAACATCATCGATGAAGCTACGAACCACTGCTAATGCAACGTCCGCCTCCAACAATGCCATGCGCACATCACGCAAAGCATCTTGAATATTTTCTTCGGTTAATCGGCCTTCACCACGCAGTTTTTGCGCGGTACCGGCAAGGCGGTCACTTAATCCATCGAACATGATTTACCTGTTACATCTGTTGAGTTGATTCACAAAGGTGAATTATAACGAATTATCGAGGCAATCGTTAGTATTTGGTCATTGTTCGTTAATGGCTAAAAAAGCTATAACTGGAAGCTATAACTGGAAGATATCACCGATTTTCAACTGGTGAAATTCCCAGTCAGGCAGCGCTGCTTCACATTCCGCCATGATTATCTGCTCTGCACCTGGCTTTAAATGTGAGATGCATACTTTTGTTTTGTGCTCTAACTTCACCAGATCTTCCGCTAATAATTGCGGGCAGTAATGAAAAGCTACTTTCGCCAACTCGATATCACTATTAGTAAATGCCGACTCGATGAATAACAGATCCAGTGCATCATGTTTATTTAGACTTGCCCAAAAATTTTCGTTGCTAGTCGTGTCGCCACTAAAAGCAAACACCTTACCTTCTGACTCAACTCGATACGCCACACCCGGCACCGAGTGATTAACATCGATCATCTCGATCTTACGCCCGGACAAATCAAACACTGTGCCAGACTCTGCCGCTTCCAGTTTTAAAACTGCATTTGTCTTATGAGGCAATTCAGTAAAATTAGGCCAGATTGTCCAATTAAAAATATGATCCCGCAATGCTTTAATCGTTTCAGGGAGAGCATGCACGATTAACGGTTTACCGATCAAATCGTCAAACAGGGTATCGGCCAATAACGGGATAGAGGCAACATGGTCTAAGTGAGAATGTGAGATGAAGATGTGCTTTATGCGGCGCATTTCATCCAGCGTTAAATCACACACACCGGTACCTGCATCGATGAGTATATCGTCATCGATAAGAAAAGAGGTGGTCGCCAGCCCCTGACTGATGCCACCACTGCAACCTAGTACACGCACTTTCATTTTATGTCCATTTTCCAAGCTATGGTTTTCAAGCCATGACTTCTTAAGCTATCAATTTTCAGCTAAGATTCCAGTTTAATGCTAATTATCCTTTCTAGTGATAATATGCCAACCAAATACAGTTTGCGATGATCGAACATAGAGAATGTGAACAAACTCACACTATTTAGAAACATCAATTAGAATTAAGCCCTTATAGTAATTATTTACTTCAGTATAGACAAAATTACCCAAAAATATGGACAATCACATTTTTACTTTTAGCGCTATCATTCTCTACCTTGCCTGTTCCACGTTATTGTTTTTTCAATTAAAACTAGCAACAGGCATCACTGCGCCCCTTTCCAAAAAACAAGTTATTACTATTGGCTTCGCTGCAATTTTTTTACACAGCCTGGCCTTATATAACAGCATGATTACCCCTCTGGGAATCAATCTGGGTTTTTATAATGCAATATCTCTGGTCAGTATTTTTATTGGCCTCTTTACGCTGGTTGCCACCTGGCGCCATCCTGTTGAGATTCTTGCTGTCGTATTTTTACCGATTGCAGCCATCACCCTGTTATCTGACAATTTCAGCCCAACTACCCACTTACTGGACCCGAGTAGTTCAAATGCGCTGATTTTTCACATACTAACCTCGATTATCGCTTACAGCATTTTGGCCATGGCCGCACTGCAGGCCATTTTATTATCAATTCAAAATAAATTTTTACATAATCACCAGCCAGGCGGCATCATCAAATTAATGCCACCATTAAGATACATGGAAGTCTTGTTATTTGAATTGATTGCAGTTGGTTTTATGGCATTAACCATTTCTCTGGGCAGCGGCTTAATTTTCCTGGAAAACATGTTTGAACAACAGCTGGCACACAAGACCATCTTGTCTATTATTGCCTGGTTTGTATTTTTAACTTTACTGATTGGCCACTGGAAACTCGGCTGGCGAGGACGCACAGCAATCCGCTGGACACTCGGTGGATTTGCCAGTTTGATGCTGGCATATTTTGGCAGTAAGTTTGTTCTAGAAATTGTTCTCGTGTAAGAACGTACAACTTGACACTGCCCACTGTTAGCACATAATTAACCTGTCCTACTCATAAGAGACAAGACTTCTTGAACGATCTATCAACAGCCCTGCTGTTTTCCACCCTTGTTATCCTGATTCTACTTTCCGGTTTTTTCTCAGGCTCTGAAACAGCTTTGATGACGCTAAATCGTTATCGATTAAAAAGCCACGCCGACAAAGGTCACCGTGGCGCAAAACTTGCCATTAAATTGCTCAGCCGCCCTGACCGATTGCTTGGTTTAATTCTGCTGGGCAATAATATTGTTAATATTTTTGCCGCCACCATCGCAACCATAATTGCTCTGAGACTCTACGGTGAAATTGGCCTTGTCGTTGCACCTATCGCATTAGCGTTCGTTATTTTAATATTTGCTGAAGTTACGCCAAAAACACTGGCTGCCTTAAAACCAGAGAAACTCGCCTTCCCTTCGGCATATGTCTATACCGCGATCGCTATACCGCTTTATCCTTTTGTCTGGCTGGTTAATATTTTTTCCAATGCATTGCTACGAACCATCGGCATACATCCGGACAAAGTAATCAGACAAGAGCTAAGTGCAGACGAACTCCGGGCAGTGGTTATCGAAGCTGAACATTTTATGCCAGCTGCTCACTCGGATATGTTGCTGGGCATTCTCGATCTTGAACGAGTTAGCGTGGAAGACATCATGGTGCCACGAAACGAAGTGACTGGTATCGATCTCAATGATGACTGGAATGATATCTTTCATCAGATCACACATAGCCAGCGCACCCGGGTACCTGTTTTTCATGACAGCATCGACAACACCGTGGGCGTATTACATCTACGCCAGGTACTCAATTTGTTTGCCCGCGACGAGCTCAATTTAAAATCACTCAAAGGTTTAATCGTTTCCGCCTATTTTATTCCAGCCGGTACCCCGCTCACCCGGCAATTATTAAACTTTAAAGATAATCGGCAGCGCTCTGGACTGGTTGTTGACGAATACGGCAGCATTCAGGGACTGGTGACACTGGAAGATATTCTTGAAGAAATCGTCGGTCAATTTACTACCGATTCGCCAACCCGCAACCTCGGTATACATCAGCAAGATAACAGTACCTATTTAATTGACGGCAACACACATATAAGAGATATTAATCGCACACTAGGCTGGTCACTACCCTCCGATGGCCCAAAAACGCTGAATGGTTTAATACTGGAACATATGGAGATTATCCCGCAGGCTGGAACCAGCCTGATGGTAGGTAACTACACCATTGAGATTTTGCGTTCGACTAATAATGCAGTACAAACTGCCAAGTTAACCGATACCGTCGCAACCAAAATAGAAAAAAATAAAAACGAATAAACGATTCAGTAATTTATAAAAGAATTATATAAAGCAGTGGCCAAAGCAAAAATACAATACGCATGCAACGCCTGTGGTGCCAGTCATTCAAAATGGGCGGGGCAATGTGGCGATTGCGGTGAATGGAACACCATGAGTGAAACCATTACCGCGATTACTACAAACAATCGTCAGGGGTTTGCCGGCAAAAAAGGCAGCGCTAAAATTCAGCCACTAAAAGAAATTCCCATGCACGCTGAAATGCGCACGGCAACTAACATAAGTGAGTTAGATCGCGTACTGGGCGGCGGGTTAGTGCATGGCTCAGTAACATTGATCGGTGGCGACCCCGGTATCGGAAAATCAACACTGCTAACCCAAACCCTCGCCAGCCTCAGTCAATCTCTACCCTGCCTATATGTTACCGGCGAAGAATCATTACAACAGATCAGCATGCGTGCACATCGCCTGGGACTGGAAGATCACGGTCTAAACTTACTCTCTGAAACCTGTGTTGAAAATATCATCACTCTGGCGAGCGAGCAAAATCCAAAAGTCATCGTTATTGATTCTATTCAAACGATATACACCGAAGCTTTACAGTCAGCCCCCGGTGGCGTTGCACAAGTAAGAGAGAGCGCCGCACAACTGGTTCGCTTTGCCAAACAGACAGGCACTGCATTATTTCTGGTCGGTCATGTCACCAAAGAAGGCACATTAGCCGGTCCGCGCGTACTCGAACACATGGTTGATACCGTGCTTTATTTTGAAGGTGACCCTGGCGAACGCTACCGTATGATTCGTGCAATTAAAAACCGCTTTGGTGCAGTTAATGAACTTGGCATTTTTGCCATGACTGAAGAAGGTTTGAAAACGGTCAGCAATCCATCCGCTATTTTTCTATCTCGCCATGAAGAACCCGTACCCGGTAGCATCATCACTGTTACCCGTGAAGGCAGCAGACCTCTGCTTATAGAATTACAGGCGCTGGTCGATGAAAGCCACAGCCATAATCCACGGCGTGTTTGTCTCGGTCTGGACCCTAATCGCTTGAATATGCTGCTCGCTGTCATGCACCGGCATGCAGGTATCGCCATGTTTGATCAGGATGTTTTTATCAATATCGTTGGCGGCGTTCGCCTGACAGAAACTTCGGCCGACACCGCATTAATTCTTGCCGCACTTTCCAGTTTCAGGGACAAACCCTTGCCTAACAATATCTTCACTTTTGGTGAAGTTGGCCTTGCCGGTGAGATTCGTCCGGTACCCAACGGCCAGGAACGCCTAAAAGAAGCCGCCAAACATGGTTTCAAGACGGCTATTATCCCCAAAGCGAACCTGCCAAGAAAAGGTGACGCTATTAAAGGACTCAATATCATTGCCGTACAACGTGTCAGCGAGCTGGTCGATGCAGCTATTGCACTTTAAAGGCATCATAGAAATTTCAAATTAGATTTTAATCAGCCTATCGATATGGCTATATCAAGTCTCTAATAGTTTGCTAAAATGCGCCATGGCTAAAAAAACCCCAAATTTTGAAAAAGCATTAAGCGACCTGGAAACGCTGGTCGATGACATGGAACAAGGCAACCTCAGCCTGGAAGAATCGCTAAAACGATTTGAAAAAGGCATCGCCTTAAGTAGTGAATGCCAACAGGCATTACAGAACGCCGAATTAAAAATTAAAGAACTGGTCGAAAAAAACGGCAAGTTACTCGAGCAAGACATCAACCTGGATGAAGAGTAAAAATGTCGCACGAATTTCAATCCCGTCTGGATGCATACCAGAAACGTGTTAATACTGCTTTAGATAAATATCTACCAGCTAACGACCCTCCCGAACATAACCTGGCAGAAGCGATTCGCTACTCCGTCATCGGTGGTGGCAAACGCATTCGCCCGGCGATGGTTTATGCCGCCGGCGAAGCCATGGGTGTATCTACCAATCTGCTCGATATCCCGGCCTGTGCGGTAGAAATGATTCATGCCTACTCACTGGTTCATGACGACCTGCCGGCGATGGA
The DNA here is from genome assembly GCA_030595325.1 of Gammaproteobacteria bacterium. Classification (GTDB taxonomy): domain Bacteria; phylum Pseudomonadota; class Gammaproteobacteria; order SZUA-229; family SZUA-229. The sequence goes on from JAUVDN010000031.1 coordinate 9,264, forward strand.
TAACGATGATCTACGCCGTGGCCGTCCTACTTGCCACAAAGCCTTTAACGAAGCCACTGCAATGCTTGCTGGTGATGCTTTACAAGCGTTAGCTTATGAAATTTTGGCTAAAGATGATCACGTGGAACTCACACCCGAACACCGCATTGAGATGCTAAGTCTGTTAACCGAAGCCAGTGGCGCTCACGGTATGGCGGGCGGTCAGGCTGTTGATCTGGCATCGGTCGGAAAGAAACTAAATCTGGAGCAGCTGGAAAATATGCACCGCCTCAAAACCGGTGCGTTAATCCGAGCCAGCATATTATTAGGCGGCATGTGTAAACACGATATCAGCAAAGAAGAGATTAAGCTGCTTAGCGACTACGCCTTATGTATCGGTCTGTCTTTCCAGATACAAGACGATATTCTTGATGTAACCGGTGATACGGAAACACTGGGCAAACCACAAGGTTCTGACCAGCAACAGGAAAAGCCTACGTTTCCGGCTATCTTAGGTCTTCAGGCATCAAAGGAGCGTGCAGCCGAACAGCATGAATTAGCACTAAAAATACTTGAACCTCTGGACGAAAAAGCCGATAGTTTACGTCAGCTATCCGCTTACATCGTTGAGCGTCAATTTTAGTTCTGTTTATTAGACGTCACTTATGCCATTTTCAAACTCTAACTGGTCGCTGCTTGAATCCATTAATTCACCGACAGATGTTCGCAAACTAAATACCTTGCAGCTCAAAGAGCTGTCTCGTCAATTGCGCGCCTTTTTACTGGATAGCGTTTCTTCTACCGGCGGACACCTATCAGCCGGTCTTGGCACGGTCGAACTCACCGTTGCACTGCACTATGTTTTTAACACCCCCTACGACAAGTTAGTATGGGATGTTGGCCACCAAACCTACCCACATAAAATTCTTACCGGTCGCCGTGAAAAAATGGCTGGCCTACGCCAAAAAGGCGGTATCGCAGGTTTTCCAAAACGTGAAGAAAGTGAATACGATACTTTTGGTACAGGACACTCGAGCACATCGATTTCTGCGGCTTTAGGCATGAGCATTGCAGCAAAACAAAATAACGAAAATCGTCACTGTGTCGCAATCATCGGTGACGGCGCAATGACTGCAGGCATGGCTTTTGAAGCGATGAATCACGCCGGTGACTGCGATGCCAACTTACTGGTTATCCTTAATGACAATGACATGTCGATATCACCTAATGTCGGCGCACTCTCCAACCACCTGACCAGACTGCTATCTGGCGACCTATTTTCAACACTACGTGAAGGCGGAAAAAAAGTATTAGAAAATATCCCTCCGGCACTAGAACTGGCGAGACGTACTGAAGAGCATGTCAAAGGCATGGTAGCACCAGGCACTTTATTTGAAGAATTAGGATTTAATTATTACGGCCCGGTCGATGGCCATGATCTAGACACCTTGATTCCAGTACTGAAAAACATCAACCAGCAGACAGGCCCAAGAATACTGCACGTTAGAACTCAAAAAGGAAAAGGTTACTTCCCAGCGGAAGATGCACCGGGCAAATACCATGGGGTTAGTGCATTCAACCTTAGTACCGGCGCTGCAAACCCGGGAACCACAAACTCTGGCAGTGCAAAAAAAGTACCCAGCTATACCGAGATATTTGGCCAATGGTTGTGCGACATGGCCGAGCAGGACGAACGGCTGGTAGGTATCACGCCAGCAATGGGCGAAGGCTCTGGTCTGGTGGAATTTTCCAAACGTTTTCCGAAACGATATTTCGATGTCGCTATCGCAGAACAACATGCAGTAACACTGGCTGCCGGTATGGCCTGCGACGGTTTAAAACCAGTGGTCGCTATTTACTCTACCTTTTTACAACGCGCATACGACCAGCTAATCCATGATGTTGCCATACAAAATCTATCCGTCGTTTTTGCGATAGATCGCGCAGGTATAGTTGGTGCCGACGGCCCGACCCACACCGGTGCCTACGACATCAGTTTTCTACGTTGTATACCTAACATGGTGATTATGACACCAGCTAATGAGGCGGACTGCAGGGGCTTGTTAACCACTGCGTTTCTGCACGATGGTCCTAGTGCCGTACGTTATCCTCGTGGTTCAGCTATATCTAACGTCGGCGATAAAGGCAGTAATGATGAACTCAGAGCATTGCCATTTGCACAGGCTGAACAAACAAGAAAAGGTTACAAGGTCGCACTGCTGGTTTTTGGCCCGTTATTAAACACCGCCATGGAAGTTGCTGAAGAGCTTGATGCCAGTGTTTACAACATGCGTTTCGTTAAACCGCTGGACACCGACACTATAAAATCTGCTTTCGAGCAGCATGATTTACTGGTTACGCTTGAAGATAATGCCATTGCTGGCGGCGCTGGCAGCGCTGTTGCTGAATACCTAAATGCAAATCATCACACCAGCCGGTTGCCCAATTTATTACAAATAGGCTTTCCTGACGAACTGATTAACCACGGCGATCCGGCAGAGCTACTCGCTGACTGGAAGCTGGATAAAAAAGGCATATTAGAGACCATCCAGAGCAGAATTAACTCAGATATTTCGCCTCAAAATTAACAAAAAATCAGCTTTCATCTAAAAACACTCCCTACAAACACCCGAGTTTAGAAATTGCTTATATAGTTCAGACAGGATAAAATACCTACTGTTTTACTCAGGTATTATTTGAGCGCATATTTTGGCGCTTCATGAAACAGGTCAAAAATGACAGCTCGCTACCAGTTAAAAGTTGTAACCGAATTTGCTTCAGCCCATACACTGCGGGATTATCCCGGTGCATGTAGCCGTATGCACGGTCATAACTGGAAAGTTGAACTGGAAGCTGTGGCGAACCAACTAGACGATATTGGCATGGGAGTTGATTTCAAAATCATGAAACAGGCCGCTAATGACGTCGGTGACGAGCTAGACCACCGCTACCTGAATGATCTGGAACCGTTTAAAACAATTAATCCCACGGCAGAAAACATCGCAGCCTATATGTTTAAAGAGATTTCTGACCGTATAAACAGCAATACGATTAAAGTAACAGCGCTTACTTTATGGGAAACAGAGCGTGCTTGCGTTCGCTATAGTGAAGAGAATACATAATGACCGACGTGCTTGATAAAGACAACAAGACTACAAATGCCTTACCTGATGTTCAAAACACTCAGGATACTCGTGCGATTGCAATCAACAAAGTTGGTATTAAAGATATACGCCACCCTATTCAGGTGAAGGACCGTACCGGTAAAATTCAGCACACTATTGCTAACTTCAATATGTATGTCGATTTACCACATGAATTTAAAGGCACACACATGTCTCGTTTTGTTGAAATTCTCAACAATCACGACTGGGAAATTACGGTTGATTCATTCAAGGCCATGCTGACTGAAATGACCACCAGACTCGACGCAGAAGTGGGTCATATCGAAATGGGTTTCCATTTCTTTATCAACAAAACTGCGCCTGCTTCTGGCGTACAGAGCCTGTTGGACTACGAAGTTAACTTCATTGGTGAACACAGAAACAATAAAAACATAATCAATATTAAAGTTATTGTACCTGTTACCAGCTTATGTCCTTGCTCGAAGAAAATCTCTGACCGCGGCGCACACAATCAGCGCTCACACGTTACCGTTAATGTTGAAACCGAAGACTTTATCTGGGTAGAAGAGATTATCGACATGGTCGAAGCACAAGCTTCCTGTGAACTATATGGCCTGCTGAAACGTCCGGACGAGAAGATAGTCACCGAGCGTGCATACGACAACCCTAAATTTGTAGAAGACATGGTGAGAGACATCGCACATCAACTAAACATCGATAATCGCATACTTTCATACACCGTCGAATCTGAAAACTTTGAATCTATTCACAACCATTCAGCTTATGCCCTTATCGAAAAAAACAAGAGAAACTAGTCGTAACTTACTAGCCGTAACTTAAAACTCAGACAATAAAAAAGCACCATTTTTGGTGCTTTTTTATTGTCTGGATTTTAACCCAGGAAATTTTAACCTAGGCTTTAATTTTAGGCAGCCACTCTGGTATACAGCAGCTCTGGCAGACAACTACTCTAGATTTTCTATCAACAGATTTCTTAACTGCTCAGCCAGAGCTGTACCAGTGGCAGCTCCTTCTTCATCGATATTTTTCGTGTTTTCAGCATCTTTCACATTGACCTGAACACTTCCTTTAAGGTCGGTAAATTCAAGACGGTAATGTCGACTCTCATCTGTCTTAATATTTTCTTCATCTACACCAGTAAATAACTGCATCATCCAGCTCGATTCAGACAGATCATCTTCATCAGTTGAACCTTCCGTATGAAGATCTTCATTACTAATTTTGCCAATCATGAACTTTATGGTGCGTTCTGATTTATCCTGCTGTAGTTCCTGCACTCTCATTCTATCCAGTGCTCGAACTGAACGACGCCATACAAAATCCATACTGCCGATCATCGTTAATGCTGTCGTATCGGTACTATCAATTTTAATCAAGGAGCTGTAAGGACGATAATTCTCTAAAAGCTGAACAGTGTCCCCTTTTGTTTTACCGGCAAATAAAGCCATGCGGGATATTATCTCGCGCTCAGCTTCCAAATCGCTCGGCAGTGTTACCCAACTAAAGTCATCTGCATACTCACCACTTAACTGCTTTTCAATACGAGCATGCGCTATGTACAAGCGTGTTTTGCGATCAAGGTCAAAACGTTCGACACGAACACGAAATTTGTCTTTTTGATCTGGCTCGAAGCGTTGAAATATTGAACGCAAGAAACCGGCGTCAGCACTTAATTTTTCAGTCCATTTGGTTTCCATAAAACCCAACTCTGGTCTTACCTGTGCCAGCTCGACACCCTCACCTTCCCAGAATTCAGCCAGTCTTTTCCAGACATGCTCAACATTGTTATCGATCTCAATCCAGCTATTACCAGCGTAACTCACCATGCGAACACCATCAAACTTTGGCGTTATTACGGTTTCCAGTTTGTTATTATCACGAAAACGCTGCAATGCCTCTTCTGTCGGTTTGGGCACTCTAAGTTCATCACCGGTATCAGGTTCAGTTAAGTCTGGTGGCACTTCAAGATTTTTATAATATTCTGCGCCCTGGTATACAGGACGATCATTACCGCCACAGGCCGACAGGCCAATTATGATGACGAATGAACCAACAACTTTTAAAGTCAAACTATTCATTAATTTATAACTCTGCTTCACTATCTGTAGTTAAACTAGATTAGTGCTTAAACTAGGCCAGCTTGTTGCATTGCTTCACGCAACGGCTGGTGGAATTCATCGGCTAGTGGTACTAGTGGTAGACGTAGGCCCGGGGGAATAAGTTTCATTTCAGATAAAACCCATTTTACCGGGATAGGGCTAGACTCCAAAAACAGGCGTGTATGCAATCCAGTTAACGGCTGATTTAAAGATTCAGCTAACTCACGATCACCGGCTAATGCCGCTTCACACATTGCAGCCATCGCTTTAGGCGCAACATTATTTGTCACAGAAATAACACCGTTACCGCCTCGCAACATAAATTCAGTACCTGTTGCATCATCTCCGCCATAAAGATCAAACTCAGCATCACCCAAAACAGACTGAAGCTCTGCAAGACGATTCAGATCACCGGTAGCATCTTTAAGGCCGATAATATTATCTATTTCAGAGAGTCGTTTAACGGTCCCCGTCTTCATGTCAACTGCAGTACGCCCTGGAACATTGTATAAGATTTGTGGGATATCAACGGTTTCCGCAAGCTTTTTATAGTGCTGATACAAACCTTCCTGCGGTGGTTTATTGTAATACGGCGTCACCAGTAAGCAGGCATCGGCACCGCCCTGCTGCGCGCAACGTGTCAGTTCAATGGCTTCCCAGGTCGAGTTCGCCCCCGTGCCGGCAATAACAGGTACTCGGCCATTGACCAATTCCACCGTTCGCGACATCACTTCACAGTGTTCTTCCATATTCAGCGTGGCAGATTCGCCCGTTGTGCCCATTGTCACAATAGCTGATGTATTATTTTCTATATGAAATTCGACCAGTTTGACCAAACTCTGAAAATCAACACTGCCATCCGCTTGCATCGGTGTAACCAGTGCAACCATACTGCCACGAAACATGCCTTGTTTGTACATTAAAAGCCCCAATAAAATTAGGCGCACAGTTAATCAATTTTTCACACTTTTTTCAATGATAACTGTTGCCAAAAGCGAATAATTTACTATCTTTAATAGGATAGAGTCTGCCTTGGGTCTTATGCGAAAGCTATGGGAATTACCTCCTTTTACCGTAATTTCTCTTGTATTCGCAAATCCCTTGCTATACTCAGTCTATATCATTGCAAAGCTTATTAGCAACACACTACTAAAGTTTGGATAAATAATTGAACACTTCAACACAGTCAGAACGCCGCAATTACAACCGAATTCCGTTTACCGCAGAAATTCTCATGCAGTGCGGTGATGAAGAGTGGAGCTGCAACTTGCTGGATATTTCACTCAAAGGCATGCTGGTCGAGCCGCCTGAAAATATCAACATAGATACCAACAACCCTTGTGGCATGGCACTGTTTCTTGGTGAAGATATATCAATCCATGCTCGCGTGCAGATTACTCACAGCAACAATGGCAACTGGGGACTCAACTGGCTACAAATAGATGTAGCCAGCTTGCAGCATCTGCGCCGTTTGATCGAATTAAACGCCAACAACCCTGCTATGCTCACGCGTGAGCTATCTGAGCTTAGTTAAAACACGATCAATTCTTTATTGTCCGCTGTTTGAGTCAAAAGAGAAGTTTTAAGTAAAAAACGTTAGTCCACGAATACAAAAGAAAAAAATTTGTACTCCCTCTCCCTCTGGGAGACGGTTACAGGGAAGTAACCGGTAGGGCAACGCAGGAAGCTAAAGCCGAGGGCTGGGGTGAGGGAATCATCGAAAACACCCTCATCCTAACCTTCTCGGTAAGTGCTCCTGCTTTACCCTACCACCTACATCCATGTAGGCGTCCCAGAGGAAGAAGGAACTAACAAGCCTTCGTTCTTATTCGCGTCTTTTGCGTTCTTCGCGGACTAAATAATTTCTAGTTCTTAATATCTGTGTACTGGCCATTAGCACCCATTTGTTTATTATAAGAATCAGTAGCCGCGTCTTTTTCTGCAAACACTAGGCGTTATAGCCTTTTTTGTTTACACTGTGCCCACGCTTTCATAACTAACATCACAAGCAAATAAAATGACTACAAAACTTGTAATTTCAGCCCTGGGCACTGATCGTCCTGGCATTGTCGATGAACTCAGTAACATTATTTATCAGAATTCACTGAATATCGAAGACAGTCGCATGACCGTACTCGGTGGTGAGTTTGCCATGCTGTTGCTAGTCAGCGGTGAGCCAGGCTCTATCGATGCCTTTCAGACTCAGGTCAATGACATCGAACAGACACTACAGATGCGTCTGCTTATTAAATCCACCACTGAAACCACAAGCGCGGATAATGCCATCCCTTATGCTGTTGAAGTTGCCGCTCTTGATCATCCGGGCATCGTAAACAACATCTCCAGCTTCTTTTCTGCACAAAATATAAACATCGTAAACGTACAGACCGAAAGTTACTCAGCGCCACACACCGGTTCACCAATGTTTGCGTTGCATATGACAATCGGGATACCCGCTGAGACCAATATCGCTAATTTACGTGATACATTTACACTGATGTGTGATGAGCTCAATCTCGACGCTGAATTAACCAGCCTTTAAAAAACGACACGACACATATCTGTTTACGCCACCGCTTAAACTAGCACTCTGGAATCTGACATGGTAACGGTAGGAAAAAAAGTTAAGAACTTTTCACGTCCCGCGACAGGCGATAAAAACATAAGCCTGCAAGAATTAGCCGGCAAAAAAGTCGTGCTGTATTTTTACCCTAAAGACAACACACCTGGCTGTACCACTGAAGGTCAAAACTTCCGCGATGCAAAAGCTAAGTTCAGCCGTCAGAACACAATTATTCTGGGCGTATCACGTGACAGCATAAGAAAACATGAGAACTTCAAAACCAAACAGACTTTTAACTTTGACCTGCTTTCAGATGAAGATGAAATGCTATGCAAACAGTTCGACGTCATCAAACTTAAAAAATTATACGGCAGAGAATATCTGGGTATAGACCGAAGTACATTTTTAATCGATGAAAGTGGTGTACTTATCAAAGAGTGGCGTGGCGTAAAAGTTAAAGGCCACGTCGACGAAGTATTGGCCGAATGCAAATTAGCCTAGTTATTAACAGTTGAAATAGCTAAACGCTTCTTAGAGTTATGCTCAAATTTCTATCAAAATTAATATTAAAACTATCTGGCTGGCACACCGACGTTACACTGCCTAAAGAAAAAAAATATATTTTGATGGGCGCGCCACATACGACTAACTGGGATTTACCGATAGCGCTGTTATGCTGCTGGTCGACATCTACACAAATAAACTGGGTGGGTAAAAAACAATTATTTATCGGTCCTCTTGATTACTTATTTCGTGCGCTTGGAGGCATTCCTGTTGACCGCTCAGTCGCTACTGGTTTTATTGAACAGATTGCTCATCAATTTGATAACCGAGAGAAAATGGTCTTCGGCATCACTCCTGAAGGTACACGTTCGAAAACAGAGTACTGGAAGACAGGTTTTTATTACATTGCACTAAAAGCAAAGGTTCCAGTTTGCCTGGCATACATTGATTTTCCTAGCAAGACTATAGGTTTCGGTAAAATGCTCTACCCCAGTGGCGATATCAAAAAAGACTTTGAACTAATAAAGTCTTTTTATGAAGATAAAACCGGCAGGTATCCGGAAAACCAGGGGCCGATTAAAATGAGAAATAAAATTCCTCAATAAATATTGTCATATTTAACGCTGTTGATACTGCTGCATCATCTGCTGACTGTGGCGCATCTGCTCCATCATCTCCGGGGTTAATTGGCCTGACTGCTGCATCTGACGCATCAGATCCTGATATTGTGGCGCTTGCTGCATGCCCGGTTGCATATTCGGCTGTCTACTAGGCTGCCCACCAGACTGCTGCGTTGCCGATCGCTTGAATGAGTTCATGTTCTGCATGCCCTGTGTTGCCTGCTTAATCTGTTCATCCATGGTAATAGTTTTATAAGCTGCAGGAATGGCAAATGTACTTTTCGGCAAAGCGACATCTACTTTTATACTGTTTATTTCTGTTTCAACCGCACCATTTTTCACTGTTCGCATTGGCAGCCCGATAGTGCTAACTTGTTCTGTCAGTTGCATATCAGCCAACGTACAGTCATCTACAAAACCTACAAAACCACCTAATACTGCGCGCTGTTTTTTTACCATGGTCTGCATGGCACTGATTAAGTCTTTTATACCCTTTTGCTGATAAGCTGATTTTGACGCCAGTATCACGCCACATAATTTACCATTGGCTGAATATTCAAGCTTTTCAGTTTTATACCCCGCCACATCTGAAGCATCGCCTAAAGACTTTAGCGAAACATTTACGCGTTTACTGCTTCCCGATTTATCTGCAGCACTCACATCAAGCACCATCACCTGCTGCTTGCTCTTATTGATGACTTTGACCAGATGCTTGCGGTAATCAATGATGACATATTCTTGTGATGACATATTCAACCTTGCCTGCTTCCCATCAGTGAGCATGGTTGTTAATTCACCCTTGTTCTGAAACTCGATAATCGTGCCGGCACTCACAGAACATGAAAAAATTAATAGCACTATTCCTAATGTATTACCCAACTTGTTATTTTTTATAATCATTAACTACTCCATAGGATTTTCCAAATTATACCTGTTCATCAAGCCCTTACCTACTACCCGAAAGCCCTATCTATCCAATTATTAGTAGCCTACTATCCCAAAAGCCATATGATAATCTACATGAGAATCGTTTGCATTTGCATTAGCAATCCGTATAATACGCCATACATTAGAGTTAATCGTGATGCGCCTGACAACATCAATGTATATCAGGCACATCATTTATATAAAATTTTTATTTTGGAGCACACAAGTGAAATATCGGTCTATAGCAAAAAACGTATTATTCAGCGCCATTACCTTTGCCATTGCACAGCCTGTACTAGCGGTTACAGATGAAGAATTTCAGGTATTACAGGAACAATTTAATCAGTTAGCTGATCAAGTTGATGAAAATAGTAAAAGCAGCGGTAGCAGCACAACTATTGGCGGCTATGGTGAATTACACTACAACAACCTAAGTAACAGTGACAACTCCTCAGAAAAGAAAGAACTTGATCTACACCGTTTTGTGATTTTCATTAACCACGAATTCAATGAAAACATCCGCTTCTTCTCTGAATTAGAAATCGAGCATGCACTTGTAAAGGATACAGATGATGGTTCAAATAGTGGTGAAGTTGAAATTGAACAAGCTTTTATTCAATTTGACCTAAATGAAAATACTAACGCCAACGTTGGTGCATTTTTAATACCAGTGGGCATTCTTAACGAAACACATGAACCCCCTACTTTCTACGGTGTCGAGCGTAACCCCATTGAGAAAAACATCATTCCTGCAACCTGGTGGGAAGGTGGAGCAATGCTTTCCGGTAATTATAGCTCTGGCTTTAGTTACGATCTTGCCTTAACCAGTGGCTTAGACGGTGGCACAAATATTCGTGGTGGCCGTCAAAAAACAGCAAAAGCCAGCACAGATAATTTAGCAGTAACCACTCGTGTTAAATACACTGGTATCAGTGGACTCGAACTTGCTAGTACAGTTCAGGTACAGGACGACATGACACAAGACACAAGTGACGATATCGATGGCGCAACAATGATTGAAGCACATGCTCGCTGGAATGTATCAAACTTAACCTTAACCGCTTTATACGCAACCTGGGATATCGATGGTGTTGGCGCGTCTTCAACAAGTAAAGACACACAAGACGGCGGTTATGTTGAAGCATCATACAAAGTAACGCCTAAAGTTGGCCTGTTTGTTCGCCAGAACGAGTGGGATAACGGCGGTACTGGTGATACTTCAGAGTCTCAGACTGATCTAGGTATTAACTACTGGCCACATGAAAATGTTGTTCTTAAAGCCGACTATCAGATACAAGATGGCGGTAAAGAACTGGACGGCTTTAATCTTGGTGTAGGTTATCAGTTCTAAAGATTCCTTAGAATCTGATAAATGCCGGGCGTCCTTGTTGTTTATCGTTAACTTCAAAGGCGCCCTGATTCGTCTTTATAATGTAAAGTTCAGCATATGACCCAATCCGCTATAAGACACCTGACACTAATTACACTGTTATTGCTTAACGCACTGTACAGTGCAGCTTCCATAGCAGGTGGTGTCTATCAAAAGCCAGATGCGTTCATCAACCAGGTCTTTAACAACGAACCACCAAAAGCTGACGTATTATGGCTAAACAAAGATTTAAAGAAACAAATCGTAGAAATACTTGATCACAAATATAAAGGCCTGCGAGTTAGATACTGGCAACAGGATAAAACAACCGTTTGGATATTAGAAGAAATCGGTAAAGAAAAGCTGATCACTACCGGTATCGTAATCAATAATAATAAGATTGAGCTAGTGAAAGTATTAGTCTTTAGAGAAAGTCGTGGCTGGGAAGTGCGCCATGACTTCTTTACTAATCAGTTTAAACAGCTCTCACTTAAACAAGTAGATGAAGAATATTATCTTGATAAAAATATCGATAATATATCGGGTGCAACCTTATCGGTACGTGCGATAAGAAAACTTGCCACTATTGCGCTGCTTCTTAATCAGCACATAACTGACAAACAAACCCAAAATAAAAAATAAAGTCTAATTATGGCTAAACGAAAGACTAATCCATTTACAGCATTCCTATGGCATCGTCGTATCGGTTTATTTGCTCTGGTTCTGGTTGTTATCCTTGCCATCACCGGCATCATGTTAAACCACACGAAAAAACTAAGCCTCGACGAAACTTTTGTCAATAATTCATTATTACTCAACTGGTATGGCATAACTCCAGATGATGAACCCGTTTCATTTCGCATAGAATATAATTTAGAAAATAATCTAGAAGATGATCTAGAAAATAAAACACAAAGTCATATCATCAGCGCATGGAACCACCAACTATTTTTTGATGATACCGTCATTACTAAACTCGAACAAAATATGCATGGTGCAATCGGCGCAGAACAGTTCATCGTCGTGGCACTCGATAGTGAAATAATCCTTCTATCTTATGACGGTGAGTTCATCGAACGCATATCAACCAGCATCAGCTTCAGCAACATTCAGCGCTTAGGCATGAAATACAAACGCCCGGTAATTGAAACTAGCGAACCGCTATATTATATGGCAGATGAACATATACTCGATTGGGACGTCATCATTAATGAAGATATTAAGTGGACAGTGCCATATAAATTAAATGAAGATGAACGCGAAGCACTGCTGGTCGTCTACCGTGGTAATGGACTTACACTCGAGCGTGTAATACTCGACCTTCATAGTGGCCGAATCTTTGGCAGTTATGGCGTTTATCTGATGGATGCTGCCGCCATCGCCCTACTCTGGTTATCGTTCAGCGGACTATGGGTATGGAACAGCCGCCGCCGTAAAATGCAAAAGAAAAAACACTATCAAAAACACCATCGAAATTAGTCTATTATTTCACCCAAAGATGAGCGCAAAAGCATTAAGATAAGTCTATTCTTTGCCTAGGGAACCCCTGATATAATCCCGGGTTCAGGTAAATTTCAAACTAGCATTAGCTAACAACTAGAGAATCGTTCATCCAGGCATGGAAATACCCGGTTACATCATTGATAAACAGATAGGCAAAGGCGGCATGGCGCGTGTCTACTTAGCCAGACATGAAGGTCTGGACAGGCTGGTCGCCATCAAGGTGATGAATCGTCAGATGGATGACGATGACAACGATTTCAGCGAACGTTTCATGCGCGAGGCACGCATCGTAGCCGGCCTCACCCACCGTAATATCGTTACCGTATACGATGTCGGTTTACATGATGGCCATCACTACATCGCCATGGAATATCTGCCCGGCGGTATAACACTCGATCATAAACTTAAAGACGGTATTACTCCAGAAGAAGGATTAAGCACCATCAAGCAAATCGCGTCTGCGCTAGGTTTTGCCCATAGCAAAGATATTGTACACCGCGATGTAAAACCCGAAAACATCATGTACCGTGAGGACGGCTCTGCTGTACTCACTGACTTTGGCATCGCCAAGGCAACCACCTCTGCCACTAAGATGACGGCGACAGGTACCGTCATCGGCACGCCGCACTACATGAGCCCTGAACAGGCACAGGGACATGAGATTGGTTCGTTCTCTGACATCTACAGTCTTGGTATCGTGTGTTACGAAATACTCACCGGCGAAGTACCATACGATGCAGAGTCGACTATCGCTGTCGTCTTCAAACACATCACAGAACCTGTACCGGCACTTGAAGGAGACTTGCAGGTCTACCAGCCTATCATCGACCGCATGATGGCAAAGACCCGTGAAGAACGTTACACCGACTGTGACCAGCTGATTGCAGACATAGACAATGTAACCGGCGGTGGCGCTGCTAATAATGCCACCATGATAAATAACGCGACGACCATCAATAAAGCGGTTACCTTAGCCAATGCTAAAAAAGGCACACGTGGAATGGCCGCAGTTGCTGGTGATGTTAACGCTGAGCAGAGCAAATCAGATTCAACTAAAAAGGCCATCATCGCAGTTATTGCTACCATAACTATTTTGGCAATCGGTGGTGGCGGATATTTCTACCTACAACAATCGGCTGAACAAGAACAACAAGCCAAACTTCTACAAAGACAGCAACGCGACAAACAGGCAGCACTCACCGAACAGAAAGAATTAAGTGAGAAAAAAGCGCTACAAGATAAAAAACAAAAAGAAGAAGGTCGTCTAACCGAGCAACAAAGATTAAAAGATGAAAAAAAACGACTTGCTGAGCTTAAAGTTAAACAGGAAGCAGACAAGCTCGTCTCACAAAAAGCCGCACAGGAAGCGGCACAACTAAAAGCAAAACAAGATGCCAAAAATACAGCAGCTAAAAAAGCAGCCGATAAAAAATGGCGGGATAAACAGAATAAAATTAGCGCACTACTCGCCACTGCAGAAAAACAATTACTAAACGGCCAACTGGATAAAGCTTACAAAACCTACCAGAGCACATTAAAACTGGACTCAAAAAATAAACGCGCCAATAGCGGAGTAAACCGTGTTGCCAGCCAGCATCTGTCAAAAGCCAATGTCGCAGCAGCCGGTTATGACTTTGACACAGCAAACAAACACATCAGCACCGTAATAAAAATTTCACCGAGTCACAGCAAATTAGCAAGCACACAGGAAAAAGTATTTGAGTATAAAAACGAGCAGCTGGTTAAAAAAGCAGAAGCTGCTCGCAAGACCGAAATTGAAAAACAGGCTTCAGCAGAACCCGAAGAAACAGAGAAGAAACCACGCCGTTCGTTCGGCGGGTTTTAAACCCACTTAAAAACTTCACAGCTAACGTTTTTTGTAGGAGCGCATTTTTAACATTCCACGATCAAACTGTCAGGTCAATCAACGATTCAGATAAAAAACAAAGTCTAGCTTATAGAGCAACCCACTAACAAATACCTATCTATAAAAAACATTTTTCTATTTAGGTAAAAGTAAAAAACTATTTAATCTGCTGCCACTTTCATTAGTTTTTACTCTGGCCCCAATGCCAGTAAGTTAAGCAATAACCCCATGATAATGTTAAAATAAACGCTTATGAA